>NZ_JAJMPA010000001.1:300734-601469 GCF_020991475.1 Pedobacter sp. MC2016-14 | reverse complement strand
CCATTACCTGGGAGAAATATTGAGAGGCTAAGTTGTCAGGATCTTCTAATTTATTGGTTTCTTTTGATTTGTTTTGGGCTTGTAGGGCACTTAGGCTGCACAAAACGATGAATGTAGAAAACAAAAACTTTTTTATCATGTTATACTATTAAGTTTGGGTAATAGGCACTTACACTTAAACGTACGCCCCTAAGGCTTATTGTTCGTTTTCAAAACTATGTAAATTTGTAGTGTATTCCAAATGTCATTCTGCTATTTTCTAAAGTTTTCCACAATTTTTAGCGCTATTTGAGTGGCATGTTAAATCTCTTCGTAAAGATACCATGCATTTTACAGGTATTTCTTCCATATATTACAATAAAAAACTAGATTTGCTCTCATAAAATAAATCAACACCCAAAAATGAGTGCAGTAGAAATTAATAAAGATACCTATCTAAAGTGGTTTGAGTCGATGTTGCTGATGCGCAAGTTCGAAGAGAAAACAGGACAACTATACGGACAACAAAAAATCCGTGGGTTTTGTCACTTATATATTGGCCAGGAAGCTGTTGTTGCGGGAGCAATCTCTGCATTGCAACCTGAAGATTCTATGATTACTGCATATCGCGATCATGCTCATGCTTTAGCAAAGGGAGTAAGTGCAAATAGTATCATGGCAGAGATGTATGGTAAAGCTACTGGTTGCTCTAAGGGTAAAGGTGGTTCTATGCACATGTTTAGCAAAGAGTTTAACTTTTATGGCGGACATGGTATTGTTGGCGGTCAAATTCCTCTGGGTGCTGGTATTGCTTTCGCTGAAAAATATAAGGGTACCAAAAATCTTAATGTATGTTACATGGGTGATGGTGCTGTTCGTCAGGGCGCGCTCAATGAAGCATTTAACATGGCGATGTTATGGAAGTTGCCAGTGATTTTTGTTTGCGAAAACAATGGTTATGCAATGGGTACTTCTGTTGAGCGTACTACAAACATGACAGATATTTATAAAATTGGTTTAGGTTTTGACATGCCTTGTGCTGCTGTAGACGGAATGGATCCGGTTGCTGTTCACAATGCAATGGATGAAGCTGCGCAACGTGCACGTAATGGCGAAGGACCAACCTTTTTGGAAATGAGAACTTACCGTTACCGCGGTCACTCTATGTCTGATCCTGCTAAATACAGAACTAAAGAGGAGCTGGAAGAATACAAAGCTAAAGATCCTATTGAACTTGTTAGAGAAGTTATACTTCAGGAAAAATATGCTGATCAGGCATGGATTGAAGAAATTGAGGCTAAAGTTAAACAGATTGTTGATGAGTCTGTGAAATTTGCTGAAGAGTCTCCATGGCCTGAAGCTGCTGAATTGTACAAAGATGTTTACGTACAAACAGACTATCCATATATATTAGATTAATATTAACCGTATTCAATAGATATTATTAGCATGGCTGATGTAGTTAAAATGCCCAAAATGAGCGATACCATGACCGAAGGGGTGATGGCAAAATGGCACAAAAAAGTGGGCGATAAAGTTAAAAGTGGTGATGTAATGGCTGAAGTGGAAACCGATAAGGCGACCATGGATCTTGAATCTTACTGGGATGGTACTGTTTTATACATTGGTGTAGAAGAAGGTAAAGCTGTTCCTGTAGATGCTGTTATTGCTGTGATAGGTAAAGAAGGCGAAGATTATAAAGCTGCGCTGGATGCGGAAGGCGGCGCTGAAAGTGCTGCTCCTGCAGCAGAAAAAGCGGAAGCTAAAGCAGAGCCAAAAGCTGATGCTCCTGCACAAGGGGCTGGTTTATCTGAGGATGAACTTGCTAAAAAAGGTGTTACTGTAATTAGAATGCCTTTATTGAGCGACACCATGACTGAAGGTGTGATTGCTGAATGGCATAAAAAAGTTGGTGATAAAGTGAAAGATGATGATATTCTTGCTGATGTAGAAACCGATAAGGCTACTATGGAAGTAATGGGATACGCTACTGGTACTTTATTGCATATTGGTGTGGAAAAAGGTGCTGCTGCTAAAGTAAATGGTATCATTGCCATTGTTGGTCCTGAAGGAACTGACATTAGCGGTATTTTAAATCAAGGCGATGCACCAGCTAAACCAGCAGCAGATAAAAAATCTGATGCCCCGGTTGAAGAAAAGTCTGCTCCAGTTGCTGAAACCCCAGCTGAAGAAAGTGTATCTTCTGATGGCAGTCGTGTTAAAGCTTCTCCGTTGGCTAAGAAACTTGCCAAAGAAAAAGGTATTGATCTTTCAAAAGTATCGGGTAGTGCTGATGGCGGAAGAATCATTAAAAAAGATATTGAAAACTTTAAACCTGCTGCTGCCGCTGCTAAAACAGAATCTGCTTCAGCTCCTGCTGCAGATAAAGCTGCTCCGGTTATCCCTCAATATGTAGGGGAAGAGCGTTTCACAGAGAAACCGGTATCGCAGATGCGTAAAGTAATTGCTAAACGTTTAGGCGAAAGCTTATTCACTGCTCCTCATTTCTATCTGACCATCAGCATAGATATGGACAATGCAATGTCTGCACGTACGGCTATCAACACGGTTGCGCCAGTTAAAGTTTCTTTCAATGATATTGTAATTAAAGCGGTTGCTGTTGCCTTGAAACAACATCCTGCAGTTAATTCTTCCTGGGGTGGAGATAAAATCCGCTTCAATGAGCACACCAACATTGGTGTAGCCATGGCTGTAGAAGATGGTTTGTTGGTTCCTGTGGTTCGTTTTGCTGATGGTAAATCGTTGTCGCATATCTCTGCTGAGGTTAAGGAATATGGCCAGAAAGCAAAAGCAAAAAAACTTCAACCTGCAGATTGGGAAGGTTCTACCTTTACTGTATCTAACCTGGGTATGTTTGGTATTGATGAATTTACATCTATCATCAATTCTCCTGATGGGGCAATCCTTTCGGTAGGTGCCATTCAGCAAGTGCCTGTGGTTAAAAATGGTGCAGTTGTACCAGGTAACGTTATGAAGCTTACTTTAGGTTGCGATCACCGCGTGGTGGACGGCGCTACTGGAGCTGCATTCTTGCAAACACTTAAAGGTTTGTTGGAAGAGCCAATCCGGTTACTGGCTTAAGCCAATTTTAAATATTATATGGAGGTTGCCTGCTGATAAAGCAGGCAACCTTTTTTATGCCTGTTACTTTTTGTACTTTTGCGGCATGTCAAGCATCAAACCGTCTTTAGCAAAAGGAACACGTGATTTTTCTCCACAGGAAATGGTAAAACGTAATTATATTTTTGATACCATTAAAACGGTATTTAAGAAATTTGGTTACGCGGAAATCCAGACCCCTGCCATGGAGAACTTGTCTACGCTAACCGGAAAATATGGAGACGAGGGCGACAAGCTGATCTTTAAAATTCTCAACTCTGGTGATTATTTGTCTAAAGCGAATGCAGGTTATCTGGCTGAGCTAAATTCTAATGCACTAATTTCTTCTATTAGTGAGAAAGCATTAAGATATGACTTAACTGTACCCTTTGCCCGTTACGTGGTGATGCATCAAAATGACATTACACTTCCTTTTAAAAGGTTTCAGGTACAGCCGGTTTGGCGTGCCGATCGCCCACAGAAGGGACGCTATCGCGAGTTCTATCAATGTGATGTTGATGTTGTAGGGTCTGAAAGCTTATTAAATGAAGCGGAATTTGTCTTGATTTACCAGGAGGGATTGACTAATCTTGGGATGAAAGACTTTACCATAAAAATCAATAACCGTAAAATCCTTTCTGGAATTGCTGAAATTATCGGCAAGCCCGAACTGATAGTCGATATGACGGTGGCCATTGATAAGCTGGATAAGATAGGACTGGATGGTGTGACTAAAGAATTACTGGAAAGAGGATTTACGGACAGCGACATTGAGCTGTTAAAACCAGTTATTCTCTTAGAAGGTACGAACACAGAAAAATTAGCGCGTTTAAAAAATGTTTTGGCAGCTTCTGCTGTTGGCTTAAAAGGAATTGCTGAACTGGAAACAGTATTTGGCTATGTTAAAGCTTTATTGGTAAATAGCAGTTTAAAGCAACCAGATTTAGAATTGGACATCACGCTTGCACGTGGCTTAAACTATTATACCGGGTGTATTTTTGAAGTTAAAACCAATGAAGCGAAAATGGGTAGCATCTGCGGTGGTGGGCGTTATGATGACCTTACCGGAATGTTTGGTTTGAAGGGTTTAACCGGTGTGGGAATTTCATTTGGTGCCGACCGGATTTATGATGTGCTGGAAGAATTAAATCTATTTCCGGAATCGACTGCTTCTGGCACTAAGGTGCTAATTAGTAATTTTGATGCAACAGCCGAATTATATGCTTTGCCGCTCTTACAGCAGCTAAGGGAGGTTGGAGTTGCTGCCGAACTTTATCCTTCATCAGCGAAGCTTAAAAAGCAAATGAGTTATGCTGATGATAAAGCTATACCTTATGTAGTTTTAATTGGTGGAGATGAGATGGAAAGTGGACTACTCACTTTGAAAAATATGCAATCCGGCGATCAGCAGAAACTAACCGCCGGATCTATTGTAAATTTATTGAGCAAATAACTCGTTTAAGAACAACTTCATGTGTTCCCAGGATCTTTTGGCTGCAAGTTCATTGTAGGCAGCGCCTTTAGAATTGTCGTTACCTGCTTCTGGTTCTGTAAATGCATGAACAGCGTTTGCATAGTAAACCATTTGCCAATCTGCTTTTGCATCTCTCATTTCCTGCTGGAAAGACAGTACTTGAGCTGCAGGTACCGAAGGGTCATCGGCACCGTGTAAAACCAGTACTTTAGGCTGAATAGGTTGGATAGTTCGTGTTGCATCTCTGCTTAGGCCTCCATGAAATGACACCACACCTTGTACAGGGAAATTCATCCTTGCAGCTTCTAAGGCGCCGGTGCCTCCAAAACAATAGCCTATAACAGCAATTTTTGCAGGATCTGCTCCCGCTTTAATTAGTTCCTGCATTGCTAACTTAATCCTTTGCTGGTATTCATTAACGTTCTTTTTATAGTAACCGGCTTTCTGACCAGCACTTGAATTGTCGGTAGGATAGTTACCTTCTCCATAAATGTCTGCTATAAATGCGAAGTACCCGAGTTTAGATAAATCTTCTGCTACAATTTTTGAGTGTTTGTCAATTCCTTTCCACGCAGGCAGAATTAAAATGCCTGCTTTCTTTAAGTTTTTTTTGGATGGTGCAATGGAAAAGCCCTTGAGGTTTTGTGTTCCATCTTTATAAGCAACGGGTTTAAGCTGTGCAAATGTATACGAGGCCATTAAAATGAGGGCAATGGTAAGTAATTGTTTCATGTTCTGATTTTAAATAATTAACAAATTTGAGGACTGAAAGTTTAATGACTATTCATGTATAACTTAAGCTTGTTTTGAGCTGTATTGCGTATTTTGTTTTTTAAAAAGCTTGTCCAGCCCAGCAACATTCCTGGAAGTCCCAGCGCTTGCCTTGCCCATGTATAAAAATTGAAATGATCGTGGTGCCGGCTTATTTTTCCATCCTTAAATATGAAGGAAGCCTTGACGCGGTTAACGACTTTTTTCCCGGTAGTAGAAAATGTGTAACGAGCTACCCATTCTGCGCTGCCCTCCAGTTCATTTGCCGAAACTTTACTAAATTCTATGTGCATATCCTTCCCACTTTTAATGAGCATTTCCCACATGCTCCTGACCTGTGCAGTATTTAGGTTTTTGAAAACCGGATCATTAAAGACAGCTTCTTCTGCGTAAGAATCCTGCATGCCTTTGATGTTTTTGTTTTTAAAAGAAGTATAGAAATGATGGATTAGCTTTTCATTGGGGTTCATGGAAGCAATTTACTCAAAAACAATCAAACTGCTTTGTTGTTAGGGTTATAAAGTCAATGTATTATGCGATCAATCTGGAAAGGTTCAATTGGATTTGGACTGGTAAATATACCGGTTAAGCTATATTCTGCTGTTCAGAATAGCGGACTTGATCTGGATATGCTGGATTCAAAAGATCATTCCAGAATCAAATTTCAGCGCATTAATGAGCATACGCGTAAGGAGGTCCCTTTCAATAAAATTGTAAAGGGATATTTAATGGATGATAAATATGTGATCCTTGATGACCATGATTTTGAAGATGCCAGTCCGGAGAAAACTAAAATGATTGAGTTGGAGAACTTTGTAGATATAGGAGAAATTAATCCTATTTACTACGAGACTTCTTATTATGCAGAGCCGGAAAAGCAAGGTAGAAAAGCGTATGGATTACTATTAAAGGCATTGATACAGTCTAAAAAGGCGGGGATTGCCAGATTTGTATTGCGCAGCACAGAGAACTTATGCGTTATTCATCCTTTGGATGACGTGCTGGTTGTTACTAAAATAAGATTTCCTGAAGAAATCCGTTCCTTTCAGGAAATAGAAACCCCTGATACGGCTAAAGTAACGAAAAAGGAGCTGGATGTTGGCTTGGCGTTAATTAAACAATATACCTCCGATTTTGACATCGAAGGCTTCAAAGATGAATATACGAAGGAGTTGCTGCGCATTATTAAGGCGAAGGCAAAGGGTAAAAGGGCGACTGTTAAAAAATTGAAGCCCAGAGAAGAAAGTGATGATGATTTGTATAGCCAGTTGATGAAAAGCCTTGGTAAAAAAGGGGCTTGAGGTTCTTAATAGGTTTTTCCTTCTAAAATACCTTCTATTTTATCAAGTAAGTCATCAATGTCAAATGGTTTAGCTAAAAATCCATTTGGTTTAAATTCTCCATGCTGAACATTTTCGGCAGTATAACGTGCAGAAATCATTAATACCGGGATATGTGCTGTTTTTGGGTCTGACCTCAACTCCTGAAGTAAGATACGGCCATCGCCGTCAGGCAGCATAATGTCTAGAATGATTAAATGGGGCTTGAACTGTTCTACGTGCAGCATCATTTCTGCACTTTTGTTTAAACCTGTTACCTTATAAGCTTCACTTTGCAGAATAAGTGTAATCACATCCAGTATGGCGTGATTGTCTTCGATAACAAGAATGTTTTTATAGAACCCAGAACCTCTAGCCAAAACTTTATCAATTAATTGCCTGCAAATATATTAAGTTTGAATCTTTATGTTTACTTTTTTTTGAAATTAAATAAACAAAGATGTTTTACAGGGACTGAAATTTATGTATTAACTAGATCTGCAAGTAATTTGTAAAAAAAGAGTCTATGGTCAAACCTTTTCTAAAATTAGATGTCTTATAGTCAGTAAGTTTTAGGTTAAATAGAGAGGTGCAGTTGTGGCGACTGTACCTCTTTTTATGCATTTAGTCTAAGCTTCTGTTATACTTTGGGCTGGTAAGTGTCCGTTTGTACCACGGCCTTTAGTTCATGAAGGATGGAATAGAGGCCGAAGTTAGTGCGGTTAACATAAATAAAGTGCTTTACACCACGTGCTTGCTTAAATTCTGGCATCTTTGCAATCGTCTCTCCATAGGCATACAATTGCTCAAAAAACGCTGGTTTACTAAAGTCAAAAGTTTTACTCGTGTAAGGCCTCGCAAATAATTCAATCATTTCACGGTATGCTTTATAGTAAAATTCGATCTGACTGGCATTGTCTTTTTCCTGAATCATGTCCAATTGTCTGAAGGCAGCGATTGTCTTTTGCTTATCCTTAATCACATCACTAGAGATTAAAGAGAAAAATGGGACGTAAAAATCATCAGGTAGTTCTTTGATACAGCCAAAATCTATGATACCTAATTTTTCATCAGGGGTGATTAGAAAGTTACCCGGATGTGGATCTGCATGTACGGCCCTGAGTTCATGTTGTTGGAAATTATAAAAATCCCACATGGCCTGACCAATTTTATTGCAAAGCTGCTGCGAAGGCTGAGTCTTTAAAAACTCTTTAAGGTGCAAGCCCTCAATCCAATCCATGGTAATGATTCTTTTTCCCGAATATTCCGGATAATACACCGGGAAAACAATGTTGTGTAAATCCTTGCAGGCGTTAGAAAATTGTATAGACCGGCGTACTTCAAGTTCGTAATCCGTTTCTTCCAATAAGCGCTCTTCCACCTCTTTGATGTAGATGTTCAATTCCTTTTCACTCATGCCAAGTAGGCGGAAAGCAAAAGGCTTCACTAACTTTAGATCTGAAGAAATACTATCGCCTACACCAGGATACTGGATTTTTACTGCCAGTTTTTTTCCATTGAGTTGGGCCTCATGCACCTGTCCAATTGATGCGGCATTTGTGGATTGCAGTTTAAAGGTATCAAAGATTTGAGTTGGCGACTTACCAAAGTTTTTGGTAAAGGTTTGTACAATGAGTGGGCCTGATAATGGAGGGGCATTGTATTGCGACTGGGTGAATTTGTCTACATAAGATTTTGGGAGCATGTTTTTATCCATGCTCAACATTTGCGCAATTTTTAAGGCACTTCCTTTTAGCTCACTTAAAGAATTATAAATGTCATTTGCATTATCTTCATTCAACTCATCCCTGCTAAGGTCTGGATTAAACAGCTTTTTTGAATAGTGTTTGATGTAGTTTCCGCCGATTTGAAAACCTGTTTTTACAAATTTAGCTGAGCGTTCTGTTTTGGTAGTCGGAATATTTTTTTGTTCTTTCATGAGGTTAGAACTTCATCTTTTCTTTTAGCGGGCCATTTCTGGAAAGGAATTTCCCGTACTCAAAAAGATTATCGATAGGGGATCTTTGGAAAAGATCAAATGTTACATTTATTCCCTTCTCAATGGCTTCATCAGTTTTTTCAAAACCATCGCTGTCATCAGTGAGCCAGAAGTTTACGATAAATGCAAATTGAAGCCACAAGGCATCTTTGTATCTTTTGCTGAAAAACTTACGGTCGGCAAGTTCCCCGCTTTCCAGCCCTTCATTGATGGTTTCTTCAGCAAAATGCTCAAAAATTGGTTTTACACCAGAAAGCGCAGCAGGGGTAGAGAAACTTCCTTTTGCGTGTTTTAAGGTATAGGTGATGAAACTCCGCTGTCTTTTTAGTACTTCTATATAGCTGTAAAAAAAGGCTAGTATACGGTCTCTCGAAGAATACGCTGCCCAGACTTCCTCTTGTTGTAGCGTGTTAATCGTTTCTACGGTAAGTTCTACCCAAATATTTTTCTCTATACTTTCAAATGAAGTAAAAAATGTATAGAATTCGGCTTCGCTGATTTTTAACTTTTTTACAAAAGCATATACAGATTTAGGCTTTTCATCATGTGTAAGTACATAGTCAATGTAGCCGTTTTTAATTTGCTGAGCTGTGGCCATAATAAAAGTTTTGGTTAAAATTATAACGTTAAATTTACGAATATAGTTTCCAGAAAGCGGGCAATTGTCTTACGTTTTGAATCATGGTAGTGTAATTTAAGTGTTTTTTAATGCGTACACAGTAGAAATGTGTAATTTTGCAGGGCGTTGAAAAATAGAGTTCCACATATTCATCAAATTCTGGCGGTATTTCTGCTTTGGGTATTTGCCCTTGCATTAACACCCTGGAGTTCTTTTCATCATCATCATGAAGAAGTTATTTGTACGAAAGATGGAAAGGTCTGTGCGCACAAAACACATGTGGGCAATGAATCTCATAATTGTTTAATTTGTTCTGCACATTTTGAAAAGGACTATTATACCAACGATGTTATTTATCATGCCCTTTTAAAAAGTACTGCAGTACTGGAAAACTTTAGGCTGGTTAGCGCAACCTATGTTGAATTAATCGCCACTTCGCTTCGCGGTCCACCCGCTACCTGTTAGTTTTTATTTTTATTCAATTCTAACAATTCTTAACCGGGCATGCTGTGCCCTGAACTCATTATATATGAAATATCTACATCTATTTGTAGCTGTAATACTATCTGCATTTTTATTTACCAGCACTTTTGCTGCTGATGTTGCCGAAATTACCGGCAAAATTACTGATGCGACTACCGGCGCTGCCCTGCCTGGCGCAACGGTTTCCATTCCCGACCTTCGTAAATCTGCAGTGGCAAATGCGAATGGAGAATTTATTTTAAAAAATCTTCCTCTTCGTGGTCGTTTCCTTGTGCAGGTAAGTTATGTTGGCTATACCTCCATTACCCGTGTTATTGATTTCTCAAATCAGGAAAGCCTCAATTTCGCATTACAAGCTAGTGTTATTGAGGGTAGGGAAGTGGTAATTACCGGTTCCCCTGCAAGTTCTGATAACCGTAAAAATAGCACTTCCGTAACTACCGTCAGCAAAGCTGATCTTTTATACCGGCCCTCAACTAATCTTATAGATGCGCTGTCAAGGGTCCCTGGTGTTTCTCAAATTACTACGGGCCCTGCAATATCAAAGCCGGTGATCCGCGGTTTAAGTTATAACCGGGTAGTAACTTTAAGCAATGGCGTTAAGCAACAAGGCCAGCAATGGGGAGACGAGCACGGGATCGAAATAGATCAGTATAGTGCAGATCGGGTTGAGGTATTAAAAGGGCCTGCAAGTTTAATGTACGGATCTGACGCCCTTGGTGGGGTAATTAATATTATAGATGGATTGCCAGCCCCGGATGGAATAATAAGGGGTGAGTTTTTAACAAATTATGCCACCAACAACGGTTTAACAGGTAGTTCGTTGATGCTTCAGGGAAATGATAATGGATTGATTTATAAAGTGAGAGGCTCTTATAAAAATGCGTATTCTTATAAAACCCCTACGGAGTATGTTCCAAATTCAGGATTTAACGAAACGAACATTGGGGGGCAAATTGGCTTAAACAAAAAATGGGGTTATGCCCATTTAGATGCCTCTGTTTTCAAAACCAATATCGGATTTTTTGACGCTGCGGGAAGAAATGCGGCTGGGGAGCTCATTGATGAAGATGGAAATATTTTTTCAAGCCATCAGAAAACCAGGACCCTGGATTATGCTAAGCAAGACATTCGCCATTATAAAATTGCCTTAAACACCAATATTCTTTTGGGTGATGGCAGTTTAAAGGGAACTTTAGGCTATCAGCATAACTTACGGAAAGAGCTTGAAGCCGCAGGTTCTGATGGTTTAGCGCTCTTTTTAAATAGTTATACCTACAGTTACGATCTGAGGTATTCTTTTAAACAGGTTAATGGTTGGGCACCGGTTTTGGGTTTCTCCGGAGAAATTGTACACAGTTTAAATACTACTGGTGCAGAGCAGTTGATTCCGGATTATGACTCGCAGGCATTTGGCGGATTTGCCTTTGTTAAAAAAACCTGGAACAATGATACTTTTAATGCTGGTGCACGTTTCGATTACAGGAAAATGACAGGCAAGGCCTTTAATGGGGACACAGAATTTGATGCCTTCAGCAACAAGTTTTCCCATGTAACTGCTGCATTGGGGTATACCCATGAATTTAATGATGCCTTTAGCTTTAAAGCGAATGCCGGAAGTGCATTCAGGGCACCAAACATCGCGGAACTGTCTTCAAATGGCGTGCATGAAGGAGTTTTCCGTTATGAGGTTGGTAATCCAAACTTAAAGCCTGAACAGAGCTACCAGTTTGACGCTTCTTTTGACTATAGCAACCAGTACTTAAGCGCAAGCATTGGTGGGTTTGCCAATACCATCAACAATTACATTTATTACAATACGGATGGGACAACAAAAGAGGTAGAAGATGAGGATGGGGGGCTCACTGATTTTCCTGTATATAACTTTGTGCAAGACAACGCGTTTTTACGTGGTATTGAAGCGGCGCTAACTTTGCATCCTGTGAGCTTTCTTCATTTTGAAAATGGGTTTTCATATACCAGGGCCACAAACAGGACTACCAAACAGTCATTACCTTTTATCCCTGCTGCTACATTGCGTAATGAATTACGCTTTGAACCAAAAATTGCGGGAACCGCTAATTCTTATGTGTCGGTTGGCATCGATAACTTTTTTAAACAGACAAAAACAGACAGTTTTGAAATTGCCACCGCTGGTTATACTTTGCTAAACGCAAGTGTAGGTACCACGTTAAGGATCGGAAAAAGTCAGGACATTACTATTTATGCTGCCGGAAAAAACCTGTTAAATAAATCCTATTATGATCATTTAAGTCGTTTTAAACCAGGGCGGCTAAGTGATGAAGATACCTCATTTGGCATTTATAACCAGGGCCGGAACGTTACGTTTGGCGTAAATATACCCTTTACACTAAAAAAGTAATTCGGTAAAATTAGAGCTACAAAAGCCCATTCCTTAGTCCGGAATGGGCTTTTTGCTTAAATATTGGCTAGCTTTACAACTTTCAATGGCTACTGTTGTTTTGTTTACTTAATCAGTTGATGATATGTTCAAAAAAAGTATTGCGCTTGTAATTCCAATTTTCTTATTGTTGTGTTCGGTTGCTTTTGCACAAAAATCCGATACATTATCTATTACGCTTGAAAACGTCAAATATGCATATCCGGTAAAATATTTCCCTATTCAAACGGAAGGGCAGGATGTTCGCATGGCCTATATGGATGTAGCCCCCTCAAAAAAGGCAAACGGGCGTACAGTAGTATTGTTTCATGGAAAAAACTTTGGAGGGTATTATTGGACAGAAGTAATTAAGGCGCTTACAAGTCGTGGCTTTAGGGTAATTGTTCCAGATCAAATCGGGTTTGGTAAATCCTCAAAACCATTTATACATTACAGTTTCCATCAAATGGCCAGCTGGAATAAAGCTTTGCTGGATACCCTTGGTATTCAAAAGGCCAGTATTCTTGGTCATTCAATGGGCGGAATGCTGGCAACCCGGTTTGCCTTAATGTTCCCTTTAAACACAGAGAAATTACTGCTTGAAGATCCTATAGGTTTAGAAGATTACAGGCAGTTTGTACCTTATGTAAATACAGAAACCCAGTATAAAACAGAGTTAAAATCTACTGCCGAAAGCATCAAAAAATACTATCAGGGCTCTTATTTTGTTTCCTGGAAGCCCCAATATGATGAATTGGTTCGTATTGGAGGTGGCGTTACCTTTAGTGCAGATTATCCTCGCTGGGCAAAGGTTGCCGCCATGACTTTCACTATGATTTATGAGCAGCCGGTAGTTTATGAATTTGCCAGTTTGCGCGTACCCACTGTTCTTTTTATTGGCAAACAAGACCGTACCATTGTAGGTAAGGGCTTGCTGAGTCCGGAACAGCAGGCTTTACATGGCCAGTATCAATTATTAGGCAAGCAAACTGCTGCAAAAATACCAGGTTCCAAACTTATTGAATTTGATGGATGTGGACATATCCCTCATATGGAGATTCAAACGGAATTTCTGGTAGCGTTACTCGGTAGTTTATAGCAATTTAGCAGGCCTAAACTTTAGCCGGATTTTGCGAAAAAATAGTGGAAAGCACCTGATAAAGTTCAGGGTGTTTATTTTTTAGAAGGTCGGGTTTTTCAAAAAAATATTCTGAAACTACCGCCAGAAATTCTGCTTCGTTGGTGATTGCGTAAGGGTTAATGTCTGATTTGCCTTTCTCTATTCTTGTCATCTCCTGGTGGATCATTTTTATCCAGGGAATTACATATTGATGAGGCATTAAATTTTCAGGAATGCCATCGGTAGCGCCGTCAGATTTATCCAGCAGGTGTACAAACTCATGTATGGCCGTGTTTTCCTTGCCGGCTGATTCCGAAAATCCTTGCCGCAGTGCGGAACGGGATAGGACCATTTGACCGTTCATATATCCCGTACCTACCATGCCCATGATGTTTCGGTCGCCACCTTCAAACTGGAAATCCTTATTAAAGGTATCCGGATACAAAAGCACATTGCTTAGATTTTGATATTTCCATTGGCCAAATCCAAATATAGGAATGATGGCACTGCTTGCAACCAGTAAAAAATCTAAAGGTTCTAAAGTCATTCCTACACCTTCAATATGCACATCGCTCAAAAAGCTTTTTAACAAACCCTCAAAATTTTGGCGGTCCTTACTATTCAAGCGCTGATAATAAGCAACATGTTGAAGCAGCAGGTCCTTCTCGGTGTTGGTCAGTGCCGATTCTTCATTTTTTGCACTACGTTTTTTAAAAATAAAGTAAAGTGCTATAAAGAATGCTACAGCTATGATTAAATAGGGACTGATCATTAAGAAGATAGAATTTCAAGTTGGCTAATGATTTCTTGTTCCTTTACTGGATACGGTTGTTCGTTAACAATTGCCTGATAAAGTGATTCAAACAGTTGAAGATAGTTTGCCGGTTCTGATGAAAGTTTTTGCTGTATTTTATTTCCGTCGCTGTCAACCAGCGTCAACAAACCCTCATTTTCCGGAGCTTCAATTCCGTATTCCTCATCTTTTGGTGTTACTCCTTTTACCAGTTGATCTTCCTGTACATCTGCACGATTTTTAACAAAGCTGCCATTTGTTCCATGAAGAACAAAAGCAGGCTGTACGTCTGCTACCAGCATGTTGGCATGTACAAATACATTTACATCATTAGGGTATTTTAGGTGGATGCTAAAATAGTCGTCAACTTTTGTGTTTTCCCTGTTTTTACCAAGTACTTTATAAAAACTTAAGGGTTTGCCAAACACGCTAATCACCTGATCCAATAAATGTGGGCCAAGGTCGTATTGCAAACCAGTTGCGGCAACCAGCTCTTCTTTAAAGCTTTTTACACCTATGGCATTGCGGTAACGGTCAAAGCGGAAATGAACTTCGTTGAGTTTTCCTAAAATTTCTTCTTTAATGAGCTTTTTTACGGTCAAAAAGTCACTATCCCACCTTCTGTTCTGGTACACAAATACCTTTTTACCCATGTCCAGAGCAAGTTCAAATAACTCTTGGGCTTCGCTGCTGGTTGCCGCAAATGGTTTTTCGACCAAAATGTGTTTTCCCGCAAGCAATGCTTTTTTAGCATAGTCGAAATGTGTAAAGTTAGGTGTGTTCACGATAACCAGTTCGATATTCTTGTCGCCAAGCAGCTCTTCTATCGTATTGTAACTTTTAATTTCTGGATAATCAGTGTGCGCTTTTTTATCGTGACGTTCAGTTACAGCAAGAAGTTCAAAGCCCGGGTGCGCGGCTATAAATGGAGCATGAAATACTTTGCCGGACATTCCATAGGCAAGTAAACCTGTTTTTATCGTTCTATCCATTAGGCTAAATTAGCAAAATCTATTTTTAATGCTTATATTATTGTTGTTATATAGCGTTTGTTGTAACGTATATTTGCAGTATGAAACCAGCAGAAATAAATGCTAAATGGAAAGTTTTACAGGAAAGGATTGCGAAAGAGTTTGATTCTGATCTTCCGGATCTGAAAGTAACGCTTTTCCTTATTGGTGTACAGGAATTAGGGAAAGGACCTGGTAAATACAGCAAACGGCAAAAAGAAGAATTGATGCATATTGCTACCTGTCGTTTGTTAAGTGAAATGGGCTTTTATGAGCTGGAGGGCCTGGATCAGGATGGCTGGCCACATTGGAAACTAGTAAAAGCTGTACCATCTTTTGCCATGATGGAGCAGGAACTTTTGCTTAAGTCACTGGCAGTTCAATACTTTGAAGATATTTATGGCGATGAACAATAAAAAAGCCCGAACGTTAATTTCGGGCTTTAACAATATAGGGATTGGTAAATGTTTTAGACAATTGTTGTCTTAGATTAACCTTGTGTTTTTGCTTCTGATTTCAATTGATCATTTGCCATAATTACAATCTCCACTCTACGGTTGGCAGCTCTTCCTGCATCTGTTGAGTTGTCTGCAATTGGCTCGCTAAAGCCTTTACCTACAGTGATCAGTCTTGAAGAGGGTACACCCTGACCAACTGCATAAGCTTTCACTGCTGCTGCTCTTTTTTCTGAAAATGTCATGTTAACCGCTTCGGATCCTACATTATCTGTATGGCCTATTACCCTAACATCTGTTCCTGGGTATTGGTTCAGTGAGTTTGCCAGTGTTTTGATGTTATCTTTTGCTGCCTCTTTTAAAATGGCACTGTTAAAATCAAATAAGATACCACTGTCAAATTTTACAATAATACCTTCACCTTCGCGAATTACTTCTGCATTAGGTATTGCGGTTTGAATCTCTGCAGCCTGCTTGTCCATTCTTTTACCAATAAACGCACCAGCTGTACCACCTACAGCACCACCTATCAATGCACCTACAGCTGTGTTACCTGCTTTTTTACCTATTAATGCGCCAATTACACCACCTGCTGCAGCGCCTATACCAGCACCTTTTTGTGTTTTTGTTAAGCTATCGCAACTTTGAAGCATCATTGCACTTACTGCCAAGGCGATACTTAGGGTCGCTATTTTAAATTTAGAAGTCATCATAATAATTTTTTGTTATAAATAGTGCTTGTCAAACAGGATGCCAAATCTTATCCTGAGTCGTTTAATCCAAATTAGGCTGATTGTTAGTATCCTATGGAGTGTTATATTTTGTGCTGCCTCCGCACACCCCCCAAAGTGACCATTATTGTCTACAATGTTACCCGGAAAAATACGTTTCAAGTTCCTTTAAGGTGTTTTCATCTTTTTTAAAGTCTTTAATAACTATCCCTTTTTCCAATAAAATGATCCGGTCACAAACCTCAGTTATGTGGTTCAAATCATGACTTGAAATCAGCGTGGTCAAATTAGCATTACCTTTAAGGTCTTTTAATAAGGTTTTTAATCTAATTTGTGTAGTTGGGTCTAAATTAGCAAAGGGTTCGTCAAGGATAAGTAATTCAGGGTTTTGCATTAATGCAGCTGCAATACCTACTTTATTTTGATTGCCTTTGCTAAAATCACGGATGTATTTGCCGCTATTTAAAATCTCATCATTAAAAAATTCTGAATAGGCCGTCAGGTCTTGCTGTACTTGTAGTGCATTTTTGTCCTGCAAACTGCCAATAAAAACAAAGTATTCCTCTGGTGTCAGGTAGTCAATCAGGAAACCTTCATCTAAAAAAGAACTGGTGTAATCTTTCCATTCATCATTGGTTGAAACATTGCGTCCTTTTGATACTATTTCTCCTTCATCAGGTCTAATCAGATCTAGCAGCATTCTAAAAAGCGTAGTTTTTCCTGCGCCATTATTACCTACAAGACCAATCATTTCGCCAGCGTTAATGGTTAAATGCTCAATATTTACTACCGTTCTGGTAGCATAGTATTTCTTTAGCGATTTTATTTCCAACATGAGTAATCTAAATTTAATGTTCTCTAAAACCTGCTGCAATTTTATATTTCCTTTTGTTAAACTGCCTAACTAAAAAGTTTACCCAAAAACTACGTGTTATAATGCCTGCAAGGCCCAGTAATGCCAACGCAAAAAGACCCCAATATGGATTTGCGTAATGACTAACAGGTAAATAAATGATAAAAGGTAGTATGAAGACAGGCAGGCCCATAATCATGGTAGAAGCACCCACTCCCTGCCAGTTAAAGCCAGAGCTTTTACTTAGATCAATATACTTATAGTTTAGTGTTGCCAAATAAAGCACTATCACAGCACCAATTCCAATGCTGTAGAGGTAAGCAGCAAATTGAATTAACAACAGCTTCCAGCTCATAAATCCGTACAGACTTACCATAATAACCAGAAAGGTAGAGGATAAGTTGAAGAGTAGAAATTTCGCTTTGATGAAATTTTTAACACTCATTTTATTGGCCAGCATGCCGTCAAATTCTGCAGCCTGCCAACCAAACATAAATTGGCCATATAGAAGAACCATGTTTCCCGTCATAAAAACGGCGGCAAAAAGCATCATGCCAAATTCGTTTCTTTCCAGGTAGTTTTGCTTGTACAATAATAGGCCGTAAAATAGAAACAAAAGACCTTTGGCAACTGTAGATTTTGATCTTTTGTTTCTGAGGATGAGTTTAATTTCCAGGGCTGCCAAGACACCAACTGCGCCAAACCGTTCTAAAAAAGGATAATCTGTATTGGATTTTTTTTCAATACCAGCGCTCAGCTCTTCAATATATAGGTTTTTTTTTAAGTAAAGGGTATTTAACCGATAGCTCAGTATAGCTATAAATGGGAAAAGAAGAGAGATTAGAGGATATGCCGTAACTTGTTTAAAAACCAAACCAGATACTGCTGCTATAGAAAAAACCTTTAAATATTCCAGTAAGCCCAAGGCAATAATCAAGATGAGTCCCGCCAGTACTATTTTTAAGTTTGTTGTGGACAGGCGTTTTACATAAAGCGCAAAATAATTGTTAAAAATAGCCAGTGAAATGATGGCAATTAGATAGGCTGCTGTAACTCCTGCACCATATATTTCTTTGAGCTGAAGAAAGCAAAAGGGCGTAAAAATGAGCAGTGGTAGGTAATTAAAAACAGAAAACAGGGCCCTTATATTTAAAAAGCTTACCAATTTATGCTTTGGAATATTTAGATGCAGGTAGGGAACAATGGCCAGGGTTGGTAATTCCTGCATTTGAAGTCTGATTAAAAAATCAGTGGCAAAATAATAAAGGATTAAGCCATTAAATATATCAATCATGTCTTTTTGGGGAAAGAAATGTGGAATTAACATGCTCATGTAAACTCCAGTAAAAACAGCACAGGCAACTAAATAGAGTACTAAAATCCCCATTATAATTTGGACTGCAATATTGCCTCCTTTACTTTTAGACCTCCAGAAACTTTGCCACTGATGTTTTAAAAATATACCAAGCATTAATAGTTGTATTTATCTTTCCAGTTCTGTTTCAGTTTCTCTCTAAGTTTTTCTTCAGCGGGGTTTTTTCCTGGATCGTATAATTTAGTTCCACTGATTTCTTCAGGTAGATATTCTTGAGGGGAGAAATTCCCTTCATAACTATGCGAATATTGATAATCTTTTCCGTAGCCAATATTTTTCATCAGTTTGGTAGGTGCATTTCTAATGGATAGTGGCACAGGTAAATTTCCTGTCTGTTTTACCAGAGACTGGGCCTTATTTATGGCTTCATAAGATGCGTTGCTCTTTGCTGAAGAAGCAAGGTAGGTAACTGCTTGTGCGAGGATAATTCTAGCCTCAGGGTAGCCGATCACATTAACCGCCTGGAAACAGTTATTTGCCAATAACAGTGCGTTTGGATTGGCATTTCCTATATCCTCAGAAGATAGGATTAATAGTCGCCGGGCGATGAACAAGGGATCTTCTCCTCCTTCAATCATCCTGGCAAGCCAATACACTGCTGCATTAGGATCGCTTCCGCGAATAGATTTGATAAAGGCTGAAATGATGTCGTAATGCTGTTCTCCTGCCTTATCGTACAAGGCCAGATTCTGTTGGGCATGTTGAAGTACATTTTCATTGGTTAAAACAATTTTTGACCCGCCTATGCCATTCACTGCAATTTCCAATACATTTAGCAGTTTTCGGGCATCTCCACCAGATAACCTGATTAAGGCCTCATGCTCTTTTATGGTGATTTTCTTTTCTTTGAGGATGATATCTTCTTTGATGGCAGTTTGTAAAAGCCCAGACAGCTCTGCTTCATCCAGGGATTTTAATATGTAAACCTGACATCGGGAAAGTAAGGCGGATATGACTTCAAATGAAGGATTTTCAGTTGTTGCTCCAATAAGTGTTACTAAACCACGCTCTACTGCACCCAGCAAACTGTCTTGCTGTGATTTGCTGAAACGGTGAATTTCATCTATGAATAAAATAGGTAAACCTAGAAAACTATCTTTTAATGCAGCGGCCTTGTCTATAACCTCTCTGATGTCTTTTACCCCAGAATTGATGGCACTGAGATTGAAAAACGGGCGGTCCAAAGCTTCGGAAATGATATAAGCGAGCGTGGTTTTGCCTACACCTGGTGGCCCCCAGAAAATCATGGATGGTAGCTGACTGCTTTGAATTGCCTTCCGCAATACAGCATCTGGTCCAACCAGATGTTTTTGTCCCACATATTCGTCCAGATTCTGAGGACGCATTCTTTCAGCTAATGGAGGATGATTCTGCATATACTAAAGTAAAAATAGGGTACAACAATTATTGCACCAAGGCAATTATTGGGCTTCCTGAGTACCGGAAATTCCAGATGGCTTTGCGCTGGGTTTTTTCTTCTTCCAAACTTTTTTCTTTCCAGGCTGGTTCTTCTTTTCTACATGTGGCCTGTGTACCATTTCTATTGCTGATATCGCTTCAGATAGTGGCATCACCTCAATTTTACGCTCTATTAGCTTTTCTATGCTATCTAATTTGCGCTTATCTCTTGAGTTTACCAATGTAATTGCAGTTCCTTTAGTTGCCGCTCTCGCAGTTCGTCCAATGCGGTGTACATAGTCTTCTGCATCATGTGGTACATCAAAATTTACCACAAGGTCTATGCCTTCAACATCTATCCCTCTGCTCAGTACATCGGTTCCAATTATAATTGGCAATTGCCTGTTTTTAAAGCTCAGTAAGATGCTTTCTCTTTCTTTTTGATCAAGATCTGAGTGAAAGGCTTCGGCTTTTAGGCCTAATCTTCTGAATACCTTACCAAGGTCCTTTACTTTATCCTTAGTGGAAGCAAATACTATGATGCTTTTATACGTTCCTGTCTTTAAGATTTCGGTAAGTAAGGGAACTTTTTGCTCATCATGAACCTGATAAATTTGTTGAGAAATTCCTTCAGCAGGTTTGGAGATCGAAAGGCTGATTTGTTCCGGGTTTTTTAACAGGCTTCCTGCAAGTTTCCTGATTTTAGGCGGCATTGTAGCGGAGAACAACACAGTTTGCCGCTGCTCAGGTAAAAAGCTAACAATGCGCATAATGTCATCATAAAAACCCATATCCAGCATTCGGTCGGCTTCGTCCAATACCAAATGTTGTAATTGATCCAGTTTTAACGCTCCGGATGAAAGGTGAGAAATTAACCTGCCTGGTGTGGCAATGATAATATCCACTCCATCGCGCATAGAACGCTTTTGTTGTTCGTATGCAACTCCATCTCCTCCGCCATATACAGTTAAAGAACTGATATTCGTGAAGTAAGAAAGTGCCTCAACCTGAATATCTATTTGCTGTGCAAGCTCACGAGTTGGCGCAAGAATGAGCGTATTGTTGTGTCTTTCCTTTGTATTACTAATCATATTCATGACCGGTAAAAGGTAAGCACCTGTTTTGCCGGTGCCAGTTTGCGCACAGGCTATCAAGTCTTTTTTAGCTAATATCAATGGAATGGCTTGTTCTTGAATAGGCGTTGCATTGCGGAAGCCCATCGCCATTAAACCCTCTAATAAATCGGGGTTAAAATTAAAATCTTTAAAATCCAATATTTTAATTTGTTAGTATGTATTGCATAAAAGTAACCATTTATAACGGAAATAAATATTTTTCTGCTGTTCTTTCTAAAGCTTGTTAAAAGCCTGCAGAGGTAACTCTATTTACTTGGCCTTGTCTGCATAGCCAAAAACCTTTTGCAAGAGGGTTGTGGACCGTGCACCAACATTGCTCCTTATCTTTAATTCTTCCTGCGCAATTTCAACAAACATACCCTCAATTGCTTTTTGAGCCACGTAGGTAGATAGGTCCGTATTTACCGGTTTTACCAATGGCAATTTATTATATTGACCAGCGGCATCTGTCCAGTATTTCGTTGCATTTACTTTGTTTAAACTGTTGGCAATTACAGGGCTAAATTTGGCCATAAGCTGTGAGGTTGTAACTCTTTTAAAATACTCGGTTGCAGCATCTTTGTTGCCCAGCAAAATGTTGGTGGCGTCCGTGATGGTCATTTGTTTTACGGCCGATACAAATATTGGTTTTGCTTCTTTCGCGGCATCTTCTGCAGCCCGGTTTAAACTCAGGATTACATTATCGGCCAATGAACTTAGTCCGATGGTTCTTAATGTCTTTTCTACTTTCTGCGCTTCTGGGGGAAATAGAATTTTAACTGCCAGGTTGCCTAAAAAACCATCCTTTGCAGAGAGTCTGTCTGCTCCTGCACTGGTGCCAATCTCCAATGCCTGTTTTAATCCTTGTCCAATCTCCAATGCAGAAGGAGTGCCCAGGTTAGTTGGGATTTGTTTTAATATGTTGCCCAGCTTAGACTGACTTTGAACATCGCAACTGTTGAAGAATAGGGAAATGGTAAGGGAAAGACAAAGCAGCTTTAAAAATCTCATTTTGTGGGGTTATTTTGATGAAGGTAATAAAATCGTAGGGAGTATCAAAAAATATTTTTATACTTGATCATTAATAACGCCTATTTCTTTTGAAGTTTATAAAAAATAAAACTGGCCAACCTGACCAGGACGATGCTGCACTGGTATTACGCTACAAAAGTAGCGGGGATATTGAGGTATTGGGGCTATTGTACAGCAGGTATATGCATCTTGTTTTTGGGGTTTGCCTAAATTACTTAAAGGATGAGGAGCAAAGCAAAGATGCTGTAATGCAGATTTTTGAAGAGCTTGTGGTAAAATTAAAAATTCATGAGGTGCAAAACTTTAAAAGCTGGCTTCATGTACTTACCAGAAATTATTGTTTGATGTCTTTACGCAAATCTTCCAGGAATAATGTGGTGTCTCTTGATGATCCATTTATGGAAAACACGGAGTTTTTGCATCAGGATATAGATAGCACTAAGGAAGTGCAATTAACTGTGATGGAGAAATGTATGGAAAGCTTGCCTGTTGAGCAGCGAAAATGTGTGGATTTATTTTATTTGCAGGAGAAATGTTATAAAGAAGTAGCAGAAATTACCGGATATGAGCTGGTAAAAGTGAAGAGCTATATTCAAAATGGGAAAAGAAATTTGAAAATTTGCATAGATAAAAATAGCGGTGAATAGAAATTGGGCTGATATAGAAGTTTTGGAGGAGTACCTGGATGGTAAGCTTGACAGCAAAACGATGAATAAGGTGGAACGTGAAGCACTGGAAGACCCTTTTGTAGCTGAAGCGCTTGCTGGCTTAAGCATGTCTCCTAAGCGTTCCCTGCAGTCCATCTCCCTTTTGCAAAAGCAGCTAAATGCACGTATGGTGGAGCAGGAGACCACTAAAAGAACAGCTATAATTACCTGGCAACGATTAAGTATTGCCGCCGCTGCCGCAGTATTGTTTATTGCCATCAGTGTGATGTTTTGGATGCGGGAGCAGAATAAGCACGAGCTTAACCATAAACCCGTTAAAAAGGTAGAAGTAAATTTGGCGCCAAAACCTGCAAATGTACCTGTACAACCTAAGCTTAAAGACAGTGCCGCTAAAAAACAAAAGCCGCTTAAATAAGCAGCTTCGTTAAATTTTATGGTTTTTGTATTTAAAAGAAAACTTTGTCTACCAGAAAAAAGACAATAGCAGCCAGGGTTGCCGATACCGGAATGGTAAGTACCCATGCCCACAATAAACTAACAGTAACGCCCCATCTTACAGCCGAAACTCTTTTTAGAAGTCCTACACCAACAATAGATCCTGTTATGGTATGCGTTGTAGAAACCGGGATACCAAAATGTTCTGTAATGCCCAGGGTTACAGCACCTGCGGTTTCAGCAGCTACACCTTCAAATGCATTAACCTTGGTGATTTTTGAGCCCATTGTTTTAACAATTTTCCATCCGCCACTCATTGTGCCCAATGCAATCGCAGCGTAGCAGATAATTGGAATCCATTCTGGCATTGTTGAATTTGCCATGTTTGGATTAACAGAAATAATGGCTACAAATATAATTCCCATAACTTTTTGGGCATCATTACCACCATGGGTAAAACTAAGTGCCGCAGATGAAATTAATTGTAATCTTTTAAACCATTTTTCCGCAACTGAAGGTCGGGCATTCTTGGAAATGTGCAGAATGATAATGGATATAATTACGGAAATTACCATACCTATTACAGGGGCAAGCACAATAAAGGCCACCACTTTCAAGATAGGAGCTAAGTTAATTGCAGACATCATGCTTGAGCCCATAGTGAAAGCCTTTGCCATACCTGCACCCGCAAATCCACCAATTAATGTATGTGAAGAACTTGAAGGTATACCAAACCACCAGGTGAACAAATTCCATGAAATGGCGGCAATCAATCCCGCTAAAATAACTTCTAGTGTAATGTAGTTTTCTACAACTGTTTTGGCAATAGTGTTTGCCACTTTGTGATCTGTAAAATAGAAATATGCAGCAAAGTTGAATAAGGCCGCCCAAAGTACAGCCTGAAAAGGCGTTAGTACTTTTGTTGAAACAATTGTTGCAATAGAATTGGCAGCATCGTGAAAGCCATTAATAAAGTCAAAGCCAATTGCAAGGACAATCACAACAACCAATAAGGTAGTTATTACCATTTTTTTACTTGTTAAGCGTTCTTTACTAAAATAGATTCCAGCACATTTGCTGCATCCTCACATTTGTCTGTCGCCATTTCCAGCGTTTGCAGTACTTCTTTCTGTTTAATAAGTTCTATCGCGTTGGTTTCAAATTCAAACAAGCGTGCAATAGCCAGGTTACAAACGTAATCTGCCTGGTTTTCACCACTATTGATCCTTACGCATGCATCAGCAATTACACGGATATTTTTAAAACTTCTCAGTTCTTTAATTGCTTTCTCAAGGTCAGTACACATTTCTACCAATAACTCCGCAAGTTTAACCATTGCATCGCCAATATTGGTAACGCTGTACAGTTCAATGTTTGAAGCCGAAGCATGAATGTAATCAGCAATATCATCAACGGCACTTGCCAGGGCGTGAATATCTTCACGGTCAAATGGCGTAATGAAGTTTTTACTTAGTTCAAGAAAAATGGAATGGGTAATGTCATCCCCTACATGTTCTAAACGCTCAATTTCTTTGATATGCTCCTTTCTTTTTTCAAGGTCGCTGGAGCTTAAAGCAAGTAATAATACCTCAGAGATTTGCTTAATGTTACTGCCTGCTTGTTCAAAAAGAGGCTGGAATTTTTTATCCTTAGGTGTAAAGAACTTAAAAATATTGTTCATGTTGACATTTTAATAGTGTACAAAAGTAGAACTACAATGTTAAGTTAGTGTTAAGTATTTGAATTATTTTCCTGTTTTCTTAATTTAACCTACCTTTTCAAGTGTAAAAGCGAAGGTGGTGCCTATTTGCTGAGTGCTTCTAACAGAGATAATTTGCTGATGAGCTTCCAGGATATGTTTCACAATCGCCAGACCCAAGCCAGTTCCTCCTACTTCACGGCTGCGGTGAGAGTCTACCCTGTAGAATCTTTCAAATAGACGAGGCAGATGTTTTTCGTCTATTCCTATTCCATCATCAGTTACCTCAATTAAATACTGATCATGTAATTCAAAGATTTTAATAGCCGTAGAACCATGATCTTTACCATATTTAATAGAATTTGTAATCAGATTGATCATTACCTGACGTATTTTTTCACGATCTGCCATTACAAATGCAGGGTACATGTATTTTTCTTTGAAGAATAGCGTGATGTTTTTCTTCCTGGATTTGTCTTCCAGTCCTTCCATAACCTCTTTGGCTAAGACTACAAAATCAAATTTTTCAAAATTAATCGGTATTTCTCCTGATTCAAGTTTAGAGATGGAATCCAAATCCGTGATCAGGTAACTTAGCCGTTCCACATTTTTTTCCGCTTTCTTTAAAAACTTTTCTGCCATCTCAGGATCGTCTGTAATACAATCCTGTAAAGTTTCTATATAGCCCTGAATGGCAAAAAGTGGCGTTTTAAATTCGTGAGATACATTTGCCAGAAATTCTTTTCTGAACTGTTCTTGTTTTTTTAGGATGTCAATTTCTTGTTTTTTTGCACCTGCCCATTCTTTAACTTCATGTTCCACATCATTTATTGGATCGGAGCTTACATATTCACCCAGCGCATCTTTAAGGTCTTTGCCTAATTTGAGATTATGAATCAGCTTATATATAAGCTTGATTTTAGAGTAGATATATTTTTCCAGCAGGTAGTAAAATACAATGAAACTAGTGATAAACGATACACCGAAAGAGATCAGCATGTAGTACCAGCTTTGCTGGAAATAGAAATTGACGAGGCCAATGGAGAGTCCTACTGCCATGGCCGTAATGAATACGAGTACACTTAGTTTCATAAAGGCAATTTACAAGAAAATTTAAGATCCCAATTGCTTTTCTGTTAGATATTTCCAATATCTTTTTGGAACATGTTGTAAATGAAGTTTGGTGTTTTTTCTGGATGTTATATTTGTGCTTTTAAAGTAATCTTTCCATAATATAGAGTAGAGCGATTCTTTTTCTGAATCCCTATTGGCAGATGGCTTATTCAGGTTTCTCTCTTCGCTAATTTCCATACGGATTTCTTCAACTAAATCAAGGTTATAATAAAGCCCATAATGTCTTTTCAGATCGTAAATAATCCATCGCTGATCTGCATATCTTTTTTGAAAGTGATTTAGTATTAGTGGTAAAACATTAAAGTCGGGCTCAATACCACAATAAAATATTCCATCTGCAGAATGCTGAAACCTGATAAAAGCTTCCATTCTATGTTTTTCACGTTCCACTTTTCGGGCCATTTTAGCTACTGCCAGCACGTAAGTATTTCCATAATTAGAAGTTGAACCTTCCGGACTACTGAAAACGTAACAGATAAATTCAAATAGGTTATTTAGCGCTTCATTTTGTTCTGATAAGAAGCAGCAGTAGCATCGCCTTAGCCAAATTTTATCTAGCTTTTTCTGCAAACCTTTCCAGACCCGGTCTGCTTTTTTGGTATCGTTGAATATTTCTAACGTATCGGAAAAGGCATCAGGCTGATAATTTTTTTTATCAATGAGCTTTATTTTTCCCGGTTTGCGTTCAAACCATTCAAAAACAGCGCATAATATGCCTTCGAGGCTGCCGTCTATACGATAAATTACCATTTAGAAAAGGCTGATTTGGTTAAAGTCATTTTTTAGGTACTTGCTTTTGCTCTCTGCCAGAATAAAGGATTTTATTTGAGTGCCTTGATAATCTTTTAATTGATAAGGAGTATCTGCACATTTGATAAAATGCCGGGCACGATTATAAGCTACACCTATTTTTTTAAGCTGATCTATCCTGAGCTTTCCAAACTTACGGGCTTCTACGATTTTCTTAGCTGAACCGAGGCCAATACCTGGTATTCGTAAAATTAGCTGGTAAGGCGCAACATTTATATCTACCGGAAAATGTTGTAGATTTCTTAATGCCCAACTCAGTTTAGGGTCGATGTCAATATCCAGGTGCGGATTGGCATCATTCAGGAGTTCATTAACATTGAATCCATAGAACCTCATCAGCCAATCTGTTTGGTATAACCGGTTCTCCCTTATTAATGGAGGCTGAGTTCCAAGTATAGGTAGCCTGTTGTCATTGCTTATAGGGATGTAACCTGAATAGTAGACCCGCTTAAGAGAAAAGTTTTTGTAAAAAGTATCAGCAGTATGCATAATTTCCTTATCCGTTTCGGGTGTGGCACCAATTACCATCTGCGTACTTTGACCGGCAGGTACAAATTTTGGGACTTTTTTAATGAGTTTTCGCTCTTCCTTAAACTGGATAATATGATTTTGAACCATGCCTAATGGTTTAATAACATCATTGTGGCTTTTATCAGGTGCTAATAATTTCAGGCCCTGTTCTGTAGGCATTTCTAAATTTATACTCATCCTGTCGGCATACATGCCTGCTTCCCTTATTAAATCATCACTTGCACCAGGGATGGTTTTTAAATGGATATAGCCGTTAAATCGTTCTTCCAGACGCAGCTTTTTAACTACCCGTAATAACCTTTCCATAGTAAAATCTGCATTTTTGAAAATCCCGGAACTTAGAAATAATCCTTCTATATAATTTCTCCGGTAAAAATTCATGGTCAAAGAAACAACTTCCTCAACACTGAATGCCGCTCGCTCTATGTCATTACTTTTACGTGATACGCAATAAGCGCAGTCAAAAATGCAATGGTTTGTAAGCAATATTTTAAGCAGGGAAACACAGCGCCCATCTTCAGTATAGGTATGGCATATGCCAGAAGCGTGACTATCGCCTAATCCCTTATTGTCGTTTTTCCTTGTTCCACCGCTAGAGGAACAGGATACATCGTATTTAGCCGCATCGGCCAGGATGTTTAATTTTTCTCTAATCCGTTCTGACATAAAAGCTACATTTGCTAACAAATGTAGCTAATAAAACTAATTTTATTAGTTTTATTTTTCTCCAGACCATTCTCCGTAAAACTGTTCCAGGTACAATTCCATGAATTGATGCCGTTGCGCTGCCATCTGCTTTCCTGTACTTGTTTTCATCAGGTCTTTTAGTAGCAAGAGCTTCTCATAAAAGTGATTAATGGTAGGCGCTTCTGATTTTTTATAGGACTCTTTATCAATATGTTTTACAGGAGGTTGTGCCGGATCGTACATCAGCCTGTTTTTATATCCTCCATAAGTGAAAGCGCGCGCAATACCAATTGCCCCAATAGCATCCAGCCTGTCTGCATCCTGTACGATGTCTAGTTCTTTAGATTGAAATGTTACCTGGTCAAGACTGGCTTTATAACTTAAATTCCTGATAATGTTTTGTACATGAAGAATAAAATCAGGAGCTAAGCCCAGGCTTTTTAAAAAGTTACCCGCTATAACCGGCCCTAACTCTTCATCGCCATTGTGGAATTTGCTATCCGCAATATCGTGAAGCAAAGCAGCCATTATAACGGTTAACTCATCTCCTTCTTCCTGTGCGTTTATAGTGAGCGCAGTTTTGTAAACTCTTTCAATATGAAACCAGTCATGTCCGGCTTCAGCACCATCTAGCTTCTCTTTTACGAATTGAATCGTTTTATTTAGAAGAAGTGTCTTCATCGGGGAAAAGGATATCTAGGATGTCTCTTTTTTCGAAGTAAAGAAGTTTTAACGGATCGATTTCCATTACCATAGAAACTTTAAACAGCCTGTCTAAAGTTAACTTGCTATATCCAAGTTCAATTTTACTATATGCATTTTGAGAGATACCTAATTTGGCAGCCAGATAGTCTTGAGTATAATTTCTAAACTCTCTAACTTTTCTAATGTTTGCTGCTACAACTTTTGTTCGCGAATCCAGGGGATCTTTCATACGATTTAAATTTAAATTTATAATATATTAAGAAGTACAAACGAAAAAAAAGAGCTTGTAGATTTTAATACTTCTTTTTTTAAGTACCTTAATATTCTATTGCAAAATAGTGTAAATACACCATAAATCACAACATCAAAGAATAATGATGTTATATTGACAATTGAATTCTGATTGCGATAGATACCTAATTCGTTTTCTTTTCAAAAGGTACTTCTCTTCTTGTGCCCTCGTACAATTCGTACTCAAGCATCCGGCAATCCAATTTTCCATTGTAAAATTCAATCTTTCTGGAAGCCTTTAAGCCTATTTTTTTTGCGAGGTCTGGATTTCCGGTAAAGATGTATCCCGTATACCCTTTACATTCTTTTTTTAGAAAGTCTCCAACTCTTTTGTAGGTTTCTTCCAGTTTAGAATGTACGCCCAAGCGTTCTCCGTATTCGGGATTAAATACTACTATCGCTTTCCCGCCAGGGATGGTTTCTGGCACCATGGTTTCTGCAAAATCGCATACCTCAAAAGTAATGAGGGAATCTACCCCGGCAGTTTTGGCATTTTTACGACTAACATCAACCGCGTCTTCAGAGAGGTCGGTTGCCACAATTTTCAAGTCAATATTTTTGATCACCTGATCTTTTAGAATTCTTCTTTCGGCAAAGAAAATTTCCTCGTCGTATCCTAAAATATGCATAAAGCCATAGTTCATTCTATATAAACCAGGGCGTCGGTTGGTGGCAATCATTGCGGCTTCAATAGCCAAAGTACCGGATCCGCACATTGGATTTACAAAAGGAGATTTTTGATCCCATTGCGTGCTAAATATAGTTGAAGCGGCCAGGGCTTCCAACATTGGCGCTTTACCCGGAATTTTACGATAGCCATGCTTTGCCAGTGTTTCTCCGGAGCTGTCTATAAAAATGTCGGCTTCGTCGTCTTTCCAATATAAATGTACAACAGCTTTGTTTGCGTCAGAGCCCGAATTAGGACGAATTCCTTTTTTGTCTTTAATGCGGTCTACTATTGCATCCTTAACTTTTAAGTTGGCGAATAAGGGCGTGGTAATGGTGGCATTATCAACATTGGAGCTTACCGAAAAATAACCGGAAAAATCAATAAGCTCTTCCCATGCCATGTCTGCCAGTTCTCGGTAAAGCTCTTCCGGATTGTTTGCTTTAAAGCTCTTTAAGCAATATAAAATTTGACTTGCACACCTAAGGTTCAGATTTAACCTGATACATTCTGTTAGTGTAATATTTAACTCTACACCGGTAGGAAAATCTCTTATAATGGTGTAACCAAGAGCCTTAACTTCCTGAGCCAGGTAGTCTGACAGCCTTTTGTTGCAGGTAATAATAACCTTGCTTTTTGTGTGGAAAACTTGCATAATTATTGTGCGAAGTTATCAATAAAAATATTGAGATTTGAGGTTGATACAATAAAAGAGTATTTGTTATGGAATTAAAAGGAAAAGTGCATGAAATTGGTGCATTACAACAGGTGAGTGAGACTTTTAAAAAACGCGATTTAATCATAGAATATGCAGAGAATCCTACTTATCCTGAATTCATCAGGTTTGAGGCACTGCAAGATAAAACTGCTTTGTTTGATAGTTTGAAAGTAGGTGACGATGTGGAAGTTGCTTTTAACTTACGTGGCCGTCCCTGGACTGACAAAACCGGAAAAGTATCTTATTTTAACAGTTTAGTAGTTTGGCGCATCAATGCATTGGCAAACAATGCGGCCGCCGCAGCTACACCAGCATATGCTCCACCTGTAGATTTAAACAGCGCACCGGGTGAAGATGATGACCTTCCTTTCTAGGACGGCATTAAAAGATCTTTTTTAAGAAAACAAGTTAGAACCATGGATGCCGGGGAGTTATTTCCCGGCATTTTTTATGGATTAAACCATTATTTGCATGTAAACCTGCATGTTAAAAAGTGTTAAAATCACTTTTTTATATTATTCCTTCTTTATTTTTGATCTTTACATAAAGGATGGTCCAGATTATACTGGCTGCATTGAACAGTTAATCGCTTCATATCGGCTCTCCCTAAAATTTATGCACCTATGAAAAAGAGGAGCTTCTGGTTTATTACAGCTTTGATGACTATTGCGTTATTGGGTGTTGTTGTAATGCAATTGTATTACATCAGGGAAGCTTATCGGTTAAATTCGCAGTTGTTTGAGCAAAATGTAAACCATGCGCTAACGGCTGTGGTCAATAAAATTCAGCGCATAGATGCCGCTGATCACATTAATAATAAGGATTTTGAAATCGGGATCAAGCGTAGGCAAGAACTGCGAAATCAGGATATCTTAGTTTCCAGACTTCTCGAAAGTCAAAAAACAGAGGAGAGAAAAAGAAAACAAAGACAACAGAAAATGATCAGCGATAACCTGAATACTCAGGACAGCATTATCCGATCTAACTTTTTCAATCCAAGTCTGCTTTCCGAATCGGAATTTGTTGCCATTGGCGATCAGTCTACTACCCCACTAAACGTAGACGTAAGTATTGGTGTGGATGCGGAGTTTCACATGACTGGTGGCACTGTGCGTAAAACCATCAGATTGATTAAAACCAAAACCTTTAATGTACGTCCTGATAAAATGCCTGACAGCATTCGTTATCTTGCCTATAGTATGGCGGACGGGCGGCCGGTTAAAATTTCTGTTGCAACGGTAGATGCTGATCTGGCGGCTAAATTTAAGCGGGAAGATGAGCTCAGTAAAAGGAGGAATGAACAAGCTTTAAAGCAATTGCAGACTGATACTTTAGGGCGTTTTGATGCTGGAAATCTCAATGTTGTTGAAGAGGTTTTTAAGGAAATGAGGCAGGCAAAAGTTCCACTTGCCCAAAGGATATCTCCCGGAGCCCTGGATGGCTTGATTAAAGAGGAGTTAATGAATAAGAACATTAACCTGAAATATGATTTTTGGGTAAAACTTGCCAATAGTGACTCTTTATTATTCAAAAAGGTATTTAACCCTAATGCTGAGGTTTTACCCGCTAATGTTTTTAAAACCCGGTTATTCAACAATTCAATAGTCCGTGATCCTGGTATGATTTACATCAGTTTCCCGGATAAAAATGCCGCTATCTTTGGCGGTCTCAGCGTTACGCTGGCCTCATCAGCGGGGCTGTTGCTGGTTCTTGTTTTCATATTTTCCTACACGCTGTATACGATACTGCAACAAAAGAAAATTTCTGAAATGAAGACGGATTTTATCAACAACATGACCCATGAATTTAAGACCCCGGTATCCACCATTATGATTGCCAGCGAGGCATTAAAGGATCCTGAAATATCAGAAGATAAAGCCCGTATAACAAGACTTGCCGGAATAATCTATGATGAAAATGTACGCCTTGGGAACCATATAGAACGTGTTTTGAGTATTGCCCGTCTGGAGAAAAAGGAATTACAACTGGAACATAACCCGGTAGATATTAATGAACTGGTTTTGGCAGTCGTGGATAGCATGCAATTACAACTGCAAAAGAAGGATGCTGTAATTGCTCTTGAACTGGATGCGGAGAACCCCGTGATATGGGGTGACGAACTGCATCTTTCTAACGTAATCTATAACCTGGTTGATAATGCAAATAAATATAGTCCGGGTCAACCTGTCATAAAAGTAAGTACCAGGGTTGTGGGTAAAAAGTTGGTCATTGAAGTTGCAGATCAGGGTATAGGGATGACTAAAGATCAAACTAAACGTATTTTTGATCAGTTTTATCGCGTGCCAACTGGTAATTTACATGATGTTAAAGGTTTTGGATTGGGACTAAATTACGTACAGGACATTGTTATTCAGATGAATGGCGTAGTAAAAGTACATAGCGAAAAAGATAAAGGAACAGTATTTGAAATAACCTTAGCCCTAAAATAATGAAGAAGATTCTATTGGTTGAAGATGATCCAAACCTCGGACTTTTATTGCAGGATTACTTGCAATTAAAGGGTAAGTTTGATGTAGTATTGTGCACAGATGGAGAAGAAGGGTTGAAAGCCTTTAGTAAGCACAGCTTTGATCTGTGTATTTTTGATGTGATGATGCCAAAAAAAGATGGCTTTACATTGGGTAAAGAGGTTAGGCGAATCAATAGCGATGTGCCTATAATTTTCGCTACTGCAAAAGCGATGATGGAAGACAAGGCTTTAGCATATGACCTTGGGGGAGATGACTATATCACCAAACCATTTAGAATTGAAGAATTGTTATTGCGCATTAATGCATTGCTTAAGCGAATAGCTGTAAAAGAGGTCCCGGAGCACGCACCTGTTCAAACTCATTTTCATATTGGTAAGTATACGTTTGATTATACCACTCAGCTGATTCATTTTGAAGACCGTCAACAAAAGTTATCCACTAAAGAGGCAGAATTATTGCAGCTGCTTTGTCTCAAAAAGAATGCGGTGTTGACCCGGGAAGAAGCACTAATAAGCATCTGGCACGACGATAATTATTTTAACGGACGTAGTATGGACGTATTTCTAAGTAAGCTTCGAAAATATTTGAAAGAGGATCCAAATGTGGAGATTTTAAATGTGCATGGTAAGGGATATAAGCTGCTGGTTAATTAGGCGATTTATTATCTTAAAATCTTAGTATATTTGCGAACGTACTTAAAATATGCCTGAGATTAATCCTGCTGAACTTGCTGCTAAATTTATTAACTATACCTCCAGGCATATTTTCTTGACTGGAAAGGCTGGAACAGGAAAGACTACTTTTTTACATAATCTAATTGCGCTAACACATAAGAAAGCTGTAATTGTTGCTCCTACGGGTATTGCTGCAATTAACGCTTCGGGAGTAACTATTCATTCACTTTTCCAATTGCCATTTGGTACTTATTTGCCAAAGCAGCCTGATCAGGGAGAAAGTCATTTTAACCAGCATTACAATACACCCAAATCTATTGTACGTCATTTACAGATGAACAGCACAAAGAGGCGGATTTTTCAGGACCTTGAATTACTGATTATTGATGAGGTGAGTATGCTGCGCGCGGATTTGCTGGATGCCATAGATATGGTACTTCGTTATGTGCGGAAGAACAATTTAAATTTTGGTGGGGTACAGGTTTTATTCATTGGAGATTTGCATCAGTTACCTCCTGTTGTAAAAAGCAGCGAATGGTCACTTTTGTCTGTGTTTTATAAAAGCGTTTACTTTTTTGACGCACTTGCTTTGCAACAAAACCCACCAGTATATATAGAACTGGAGAAGATTTACCGTCAGGCAGATGATGTCTTTATCTCTTTGCTGAATAACCTGAGAAATAACACTGTTACAGATCAGGATGTTCAACTTCTAAAAAAATATTATCGGGAAAACTTTGTTCCCGGCATGAATGATAAATATATTACCTTAACCACGCACAATCAAAAGGCTGATATTTTAAATAAAACGAGCCTTGATGAATTACCAACTCGTTCCTGGTTTTACAATGCACAGGTTGAAGGCGACTTTAGCGATTCTTCTTACCCTGCAGATTATGCTCTGGAGCTAAAAATTGGGGCTCAAGTGATGTTTATTAAAAATGATCCAACTGGTGAGCGTCGGTTTTTTAATGGTAAGATCGCTACGGTCACCAATTTGAGTACTACTGAAATTGAAGTGAGGGCAGATGGCTCTTCTGAGAAGATTGTGCTGGAAAAGTATACCTGGAAAAACATTAGGTATACAACGGATAAAACTACACATGAAATAAAAGAGGAAGAGATTGGGAAATTCATTCAGTATCCGGTAAAACTTGCCTGGGCAATTACCGTACATAAAAGTCAGGGATTGACTTTTGATAAGGCCATTATTGACATTGGGAGTGCTTTTGCACCGGGTCAAATTTACGTCGCTCTTTCCAGGTTAAGGTCACTTGATGGTTTAATATTAACATCCCTTATATCAGGAACCGGCATTCGTCAGGATCCAAATGTGTCGCTTTTTTCGCGTAATAAACAAAAGTATGAGGTTTTGGATGAGCAGATAAAATTTGAAAGCGACCTCTTTTTACAGGCATACCTGCTAAAGTGCTTTGACCTTACTGCATTAGACAATTTCATGTACGAGCATGTACATTCTTATACTAAAGACCTGAATAAATCTGCCAAGCAAAAGCACTTAAAATGGGCACAGGCACTTTTAAAGGAATTGAGCGAATTGCGTGCAAGTTCTAAAAAATTCCAGGGACAAATTCATCGCCTTTCACAGGATAAAACAGAAGAAGGTTTGAATACATTGTTAGATCGTGTTACTGCTGCCGAAAATTACTTTAATCCTTTGCTGCAGAAGATGTCCAGGACTATTTTTGAGCGGATGGAGCTTGTAAAACAGGATAAACAGGTTGTCGCATTTCTTACAGAATTGCTGGAGCTGGAGTCTTTGTTCTATGAGCAATATAAAAATATCCGGAAAGCTACTGCTTTGCTTGTGGCTACAATTAACGGGAAGGATTTTACCCGCAAGGATGTAAATGAACTTTTGAATGAAGCAGATAGGGCTTTTCAGATGCAAAAAGTATATGCAATGCCCAATACCCTGGATTTTACAGCAAAGAAAGCTAAGGGTACCAAGGGGACTAAAAAGCCTGCGGCACCAAAGGTTGATACCAAAGACCTTTCTTTACAATTGCTCAAATCAGGCAAAACCATCATGGAAATTGCAGCTGAACGAAAAATGGCCATTGGTACAATTGAGGGTCATATGGCACATTATGTAGCAACGCTGGAAGTTGGTGCCAAAGAAATCATTGGATCCAGAAAACTGGATACGATTTTAGCAGCAATAGATACATTGAAATCCATTCAAATGAACGTTATCAGAGAGCATCTGGGACGAGACTATTCTTTCGGTGAAATCAAAATAGGTATTGCTGCTCATTTAGCAGAGCGTGGCTAGTTAGAGATTGATATGACCTTCAAAAACCTGTTCTGCTGGTCCACATAAAAATACATTGCTGAAATTATGCCCATTGTAATCAAATTCGACCCTCAAGTCGCCCCCCAATACTTTAATTGGCGTAATTACATGTCCTTGCTGTTCATTTTGTTTGGCCATGGATAGCGCTACGGCGGTAACACCAGTACCACAAGCGTAGGTCTCATCCTCTACGCCCCGCTCAAATGTGCGTACAAAAAGATGATCTCCTTTATTCTCGATAAAATTGACATTAATACCTTCAGTTTTATAAGTATCGTTGTTACGGATATTTTTACCTGCTGTATATACATCCATATCGTTAAGCGCAGTAACTTCTTTTACATAATGTGGGGAGCCTGTATTCAAAACAAAGGCTGTCCCATCTTTGCTAATCTCTTCCACATCTATCATTTGCAGTTCAATCCAGTTGCCTTCTTCTGAAATTTTGGCATAATGCGGGCCATCTACTGCCAAAAAGTTAGTTTCTGACTGGATGATTCCCAGAAACTTAGCAAAGGCTACAATGCATCTGCCCCCATTTCCGCACATGCTTCCCGGTTTTCCATCTGCGTTAAAGTACAGCATCTCAAAATCATAATCTTCATGGTCTTTTAAAAACATCAGCCCATCTCCGCCAACACCAAATCTTCTATTGCAAATCTTCTCAATTTGGTTGTAATCAATGTTTTTTGAAGAAAGTTCACGCTGATCAATTAATATGAAATCATTGCCGGCACCCTGATATTTGTAAAATTTAATGTCCATTATAGTAATGCTGATTAAAGCTAGCGCAAGCAAAAATAGTTAAAGTCTTAGCATTTAACATTTTTTAACTATTTTCATGACGCTGTAAAGATGCAAATATTGGCATTATGGTCTTAAATTTGAATAAAAGATTCAAAAAGAACTTAAATATACACGCAATATGAAAAGAATAGGATTAATAGCATTGGCCGCATTTGTAGGTGGAGTGTCCGCAATTGGCGCCTATAAGTTGCTGGACCATAACAGTGACGCATTGTCTTTAACAGAAAAGCAGAATGTGCTTTTTGCAAGTAACCCTTCAAAAATTGCTTCTACAGGAGCGATAGATTTTGTGCAGGCTGCTGCTGCTGTTTCGCCTGCAGTAGTTCACATTAAAACTACTTTTTCTGGAACTTCAAGTAGTGGTGGAAACTCTCCAATGGACATGATGGAACAACTATTTGGCGGTGGCGGGCGCAGGCAACAACGCGCACCAAGGGCGGCTTCAGGCTCTGGGGTAATTTTAACGCCAGATGGTTATATTGTAACCAATAACCATGTGGTTGAGAATGCTGAAAAGGTTGAAGTTGTGCTTTCAGACCGACGTAAGGTTGTGGCTAAGGTGATTGGTACAGACCCCAATACAGACCTTGCGCTGATTAAAGTAGAGGCTTCCAATTTGCCGATCGTAAAAATGGGAAATTCAGACAACGTACAAATTGGAGAATGGGTATTGGCTGTGGGCTTTCCTTTAAACCTGCAAACTACTGTTACTGCCGGAATTGTTAGTGCTAAAGGACGTGCTATAGGTATTTTAGGAAGAGAGCAGCAGCTGCCAACAGAAGAAGAATATGAAGAGTATCAAAGAACAGGCAGAGCGCCGGCTCCAAAAGCGAACAGTTCTATAGAATCTTATATTCAAACTGATGCGGCCATAAATCCTGGTAACAGTGGAGGTGCATTGGTAAATGCTAATGGAGAGTTGGTGGGTATCAACGCCGCTATTGCCTCACAAACAGGAACCAATGAAGGTTATGGTTTTGCCATTCCGGTAAATCTTGCAAAGAAGATTTTGGAAGACTTTAAGAAATATGGTGCTGTAAAACGTGGATTTATCGGTGTAAGCTTCCAACCATTGGATGCTGATGCTGCAGAAAGGTTAAACATTAAAGACATCAATGGTCTTTATGTAAACGACGTAGTTGCAGGCGGAGCAGCCGAGGCTGCAGGTATTAAAAAAGGCGATATCATTAAAAAAATAGGAGAGACAGATATCTATGATTCTCCAGACCTTCAGGAAAAAATTGGTCGTATGAGTCCTGGGGATAAAGTACAGCTCACTATTTTAAGAGAAGGAAAACTTAAAGCGTTAAGTGTTACCTTAAAAGGAGATAGCAATGTAGCATCAACCAAAACAGCTTCAGCTGTTAAAACTGGCAGCACTATGGGTAAGTTAGGTGCTTCATTTGCACCTGCGCCTGCAGAGCTAAAAGCAAGGTACCGTGTTAAAAGTGGGGTAGTTGTTACCGGAGTTGAGCCAGGCAAACTATTTGATACTTTAGATTTGTCTAAAGGACTGCTGATTACTTCGGTAAACGGCAAGCCGGTAAACAGTGAAAAAGAAGTACAGGATGCGCTTCCATTTTCGAGGAACGGTATGACGGTTATTTCGGGTGTGGGACCTAACGGAAGTTTCACTTTCACCTTCTAAAATCCGCCTTATTTTATTACTTAAAAAATCATTTGCCCTAAAAAGCAGATGATTTTTTTTTGCTTTCATTTCTGACGGGCTAAGTATGCTAATTCACTAGAATGTTTCTAAATAGCTCTTTTGTCTGGATTTTGTCAGGAACACTTACAAACTAATTCTTTTATTAAATACTTTTGCATACTGAATTAAAAAAAAATATAAACATAATGGCTAGTTTCGGAAACGCTTTTTCCTCTTCTATAGGAAAAAAACTAATAATGGGTATCACGGGCCTGTTTCTAATTTTATTTCTTGTTGTACACTGCTTTATCAATGCCTTAATTTTTGTAAATGACGGCGGGGTAACCTTTAACATGGGTGCTCACTTTATGGGTACCAACTGGATCATTCGCGCAAGTGAAGTTATCCTGTTTGCAGGCTTGTTACTTCACATTTTTCAAGGTTTAAAATTAACTTTTGAAAATCAAAAAGCACGACCTGTAAAATATGCTTATCATGATGGTAAAGCGAACAGTAAATGGTATTCACGTTCAATGGGCCTGTTAGGCACATTATTGCTGATCTTTCTTATTGTTCACATTTCTAAATTTTGGGTGGCTTCAAGGTTCACCGGTATCCCTACAGAAGATATCAACGGAAACCATGATCTTTTTGCATTAATGGTTGAAACTTTTAAAAATCCATTCATTGTGATACTTTATGTATTGGCAATGGTTTCATTAGCTTATCATTTGCTACACGGCTTTGCTTCGGCGTTTCAAACATTGGGCTGGAACCATAAAAAATACAATGGCATCATTAAAGGCTTTGGTGTATGGTATTCTATCATCATCTCTTTAATTTTTGCAGCGATGCCAGTGGCGATGTACCTGGGTCTTATTAAATAATTTTTGATCTTAAAGTTTTAACAACATGGCAGAAATAAATGCTAATATACCCGAAGGAGAATTGACAGAAAAGTGGACTAAATTCAAGTCCTCTGTGCCTTTGGTTAACCCATCAAATAAAAGAACTATCGAAGTAATCATTGTAGGTTCAGGACTAGCGGGTGCTTCGGCTGCGGCTACTCTGGCTGAGATGGGCTACAAGGTAAAATGCTTTTGTTTTCAGGATTCTCCAAGAAGGGCGCACTCTATTGCCGCTCAGGGAGGTATCAATGCAGCAAAAAATTATCAGAATGATGGTGATAGCACATACCGTTTGTTCTACGATACGATAAAAGGTGGTGACTATCGTGCCCGTGAAGCCAACGTTCACCGCTTGGCAGAGGTAAGTACAAATATTATTGACCAGTGCGTAGCGCAAGGCGTACCATTGGCAAGGGAATATGGCGGTTTATTAGATAACCGTTCTTTTGGTGGTACACAAGTACAACGTACTTTTTATGCTGCCGGACAAACTGGTCAGCAGTTGTTATTGGGTGCCTACTCTGCTTTAGAGCGCCAGATTGGAATGGGTAAAGTAGAAATGTTTACCCGCCATGAAATGCTTGAAGTGGTTAAAATTGACGGTAAAGCACGTGGTATTATTGCACGTAACTTAATTACCGGCGAAATAGAACGTCATTTTGGACATGCGGTGGTATTGGGTACAGGTGGTTACGGAAACGTATTTTACCTTTCTACCAATGCAATGGGAAGTAACGTTACTGCTGCCTGGAAAGCACATAAACAGGGAGCTTATTTCGCAAACCCTTGTTATACGCAAATTCACCCCACTTGTATTCCGGTATCAGGAGATCATCAAAGTAAACTGACACTAATGTCAGAGTCCTTGCGTAATGACGGTCGTATTTGGGTGCCTAAAAAGAAAGATGATACCCGTAAAGCTTCGGAGATTCCTGAAGATGAAAGAGATTATTATCTGGAACGCCGTTACCCTGCGTTTGGTAATCTTGTGCCACGTGACGTTGCGTCACGTGCGGCTAAGGAGCGTTGTGATGCCGGTTATGGCGTAGGTGCATCCAAGCTTGCTGTTTATTTGGATTTTAAAGCCAATACAGAGCGTTATGGTAAAATAGAAGCCTCTAAGGCGGGTAATCATAACCCAGATAAAGAAACTTGTATGCGCTTAGGTACTGAGGTCATCAAAGCAAAATATGGTAACTTGTTTGATATGTATGCGCAGATTACAGGAGAAAATCCTTACGATACCCCAATGCGTATTTATCCTGCTGTTCACTATACTATGGGCGGCCTTTGGGTAGATTATAACTTAATGACCAGTGTACCCGGTTTATACTGTACAGGAGAAGCTAACTTTTCAGATCATGGTGCCAACCGTTTAGGTGCTTCTGCTTTAATGCAGGGTTTGGCCGATGGCTACTTTGTTCTTCCTTATACTATAGGTCAATACTTATCCAAAGAAATTTCAGTAAAAGCTATTCCTACAGATCATCCGGCGTTTGTTGAGGCTGAGGCCAGGGCAGTAGGCATTCTAAATACACTGATCAATATTAAAGGAACCAAGTCGGTTGATTATTTCCACAAGAAACTAGGCCACATTATGTGGGAAAAATGTGGAATGGCCCGTAATGAAAAAGGACTGAATGAAGCTATCCAGGAAATTAGGGCTTTACGTGCTGACTTCTGGAGTAATGTTCGTGTTCCCGGAGCCAGTAACGAGATGAACCCAGAGCTTGAAAAGGCGGGAAGAGTGGCCGATTTTATTGAATTAGGAGAACTGATGTGTATTGATGCTTTAAACCGTAACGAAAGCTGCGGTGGTCACTTTAGAGAGGAGTATCAAACTGAAGAAGGTGAGGCGCTTCGTGATGATGTAAACTACGCTTACGTAGCTGCATGGGAGTTCAAAGAAGGTGTAAACTTTGAACTACACAAAGAAGAACTGAAGTTTGAAAACATCAAGGTTGCACAAAGAAGTTATAAATAATAGCTAAGTACTAAAATCTCAATATCATGAGTACAGGAAATATGAACTTAACGCTTAAAGTTTGGCGTCAAAAAAATAACAAGACCAAAGGTGCTTTGGTGGATTATAAACTGTCGGAGATTTCGCCTGATATGTCTTTCTTAGAGATGTTCGACGTTTTAAACGAGGAACTTGTTAATAAAGGTGATGAGCCAGTTGTATTTGATCACGACTGTCGCGAAGGTATTTGCGGTGCATGCTCAATGTTCATCAACGGACGCCCGCATGGACCAAAAGACCTGGTTACAACTTGCCAGTTGCACATGCGCTCTTTCAAAGATGGAGATACTATTGTAGTAGAGCCATGGAGAGCGGCTGCTTTTCCGGTAGTTAAAGATTTAATGGTAGATCGTACTGCATTCGATAGAATTATTGCTTCTGGAGGCTTTATTTCTGTTAATACAGGTAATGCTCAGGATGCTAATGCACTTCCAATTCCAAAGAGCCAGGCAGATGCCGCTTTTGAAGCAGCAGCTTGTATTGGCTGCGGTGCTTGTGTGGCAACTTGTAAAAATGCTTCTGCAATGTTGTTTACTTCTGCTAAAATCTCTCAGTTGGCATTATTGCCTCAGGGACAGCCGGAACGTTACCGCCGAGCACAAAGTATGGTTGCGCAAATGGATGCAGAGGGCTTTGGGAACTGTACCAATACTGGTGCCTGCGAAGCAGAATGTCCTAAAGGCATCTCTCTTGAGAATATTGCAAGAATGAATAGGGATTTTTATTCCGCAAAATTTGTTTCTGAGGAGGAAGTTTAATAAATTTATAGCTCGAGACAAGGATATAAGCAAAAAGCCCGGTTGATTTTTTCAACCGGGCTTTTGCGTTTAAATTACCTGAATAAATATAAATTGACACAGAAAAAATAGACATTCAATAAATATAGAAATGTGTTTTAGGGGAGGTCAAGGGGAGTTAAGATGCGATAAAAGTATAAAAAAAGGTGTCCAGCCGAGGGAATCAAGTACTATGGGGACTAGTAAAGACTAAGTCAAACCATTGTTAAGCCAGTTAGCTAGCTGGCCATACCCTAGCTGAACCCCGGTAGAAGGCTGGTTAAACCCCGGTTTATACTACTATGATTCCTGAACGAATCTCTGGGTATAGTCTGGCAAGCCCCCGTTATGATACCTTAGTGATAGGCTAATCATAATGTAGTCAGTGCTGCAACAAGACACAAATTTTAGTACAGCAGGTATGATAAAGTTTTGCTTACATAAGGGCATAAAAAAAGCCCTTGGCGGGCTTTCAGTTCGGTACAGCTTGTAATCGCTATTTAACGATAGCTGCGGTTATTTTTGATAGGGAAGGCGCCTGAAAGCTGGTCTTCATTGCGTTCTCTTCTGTGCTGTTATGCTGTTGAATGCTACTTGTAAATGTAAAGATCATCATAACAAATACTGGTATCAATAAAAGTATAAATGGCGAAATGTTGGATAACCTTTTCATATTTTTTGTTTTTAATTACTATATTTTTTTCTAGAAAGCTCGCTCTGCGCTGCTTCATGATACAAATAGAACGAATACTATTATTATGCTAAACTATTTTAGACCAAGCACAAATAATTGTAGATAAACGCCCCAAAATCTATAGTTTTGTGTAGTGGAAACAGTTGGTAGAAGAAAAATGCCCGTTCGTCGAAATGCCGCTGCCGCTAAAATTGAATCTGCGTAATTTTCATAATGAAGAGTAAAGCCCCTTTTGTCGTACACTTTATATTTTGGTTGTTCATCTTTATCATTTGCGCAATCAGCATCTTTAATTCTAAATTTAGTTGGACAGGATACGATCTTTTCGTGCTATTTGGGTATTATGGTCTCATTAATATCTCCATCTTTTACATCAATTACACGCTTTTAGTACCACAGCTCATTAAAGAGCAAAAAAAGTACGGGCTATATGTTGCTTCGATTAGCATGCTCATCGTGAGTATGACAGTAGTTAAAACCGTACTTGCAAGTTTAAATAGTGAATTGGTGCTGCTGGATTATATGCCAGACAGCAAAAGCCTTGTGCCGGTAAATATTGTCTCTTATGTATTGAGGGCTATATTTATGTCCGGATTTTTTGTGGTTGTAAGTACGCTTATCCGATTTGCCGTAGATTGGTTTAGTAATGATCGTGTACAGCGGGATCTGGAGAGTGAAAAAAAGGACATGGAATTGCAGTTCCTTAAATCTCAGCTTAATCCTCATTTTCTTTTCAACTCGCTTAATAACATCTATTCACTGGCTTATCAAAAATCAGATAAAACCGCTGATGCGATCCTTAAGCTTTCAGAAATTATGCGGTATATGATCTATGAAAGTAACGATAGGTGGGTGTCTTTGAGTAAAGAAATAGAATATGTTCAGAGTTATATAGAATTGCAAAAACTGCGTTTTAAAGATGGTGCTGCAATCATTATGAACTTAAATGGAGAGATAGATAATCAGCAAATTGTGCCATTGATTTTGATATCATTTGTTGAGAATGCATTTAAACATGGTGTGGCTAACGACCCTTCTGATCCTATTCAGATCAACTTGATTGCCAATCAGAAAATACTGCATTTCAGCATCCGCAATAAAAAGAAAGAAAGTAATAAAGATATGGTAGGGGGCGTTGGCCTCAATAATGTTGAACGAAGGTTACAGCTGCTCTATCCTGAAAGGTATAAATTAAATATTGTAAATTCGCAAACACATTACACCAGCGAACTGATGATTGACATATGATAAAGTTAAAATGCATAGCCGTAGATGATGAACCTTTGGCATTGGATATCATTGAAGATTACATAAGTAAAGTGCCCTTTTTAGAATTGGTTAAACGTACAGAAAACCCAATTGAGGCCTTACAATTGGTTCAGGCCGGCGGTATTGACCTGGTATTTCTGGATGTGCAAATGTCTGAGCTAACCGGTATTCAATTTTTAAAAATAGCAGGTGACAAAGCGTGTTACATATTAACCACTGCGTATTCTGAATATGCACTGGAAAGCTATGACCTCAATGTATCTGATTATTTATTAAAACCAATTGCTTTTGATCGTTTTTATAAAGCAGCAGAGAAGGTCAATAATAAGTTAAAAGTTGCAGAGCCAGCAGAAGCGCCTCAGCAAATCCTTAGCTCTGCTCCATTCTCTTCCACTTCACAACCAATTCAGGATTTTATTTTTGTAAAAACTGAACATAAGATTCAAAAGATACAGCTTGAAGACGTTTTATATATTGAAGGATTAAAAGATTACATTTCAATTTTTACCAAAACGGAGCGGATCATTACCCTGCAAAACATGAAAAAGATGGAAGAAACGCTGCCATCAGCGCAGTTTATCCGTGTTCATAAATCTTATATTATTGCCTTTGACAAAATAGAAAGCATAGAGCGCAGCAGAATTACAATTTGCGGCAAGGTTATTCCCGTAGGTGACACCTACAGAGAAGAGTTTTTTAAGCGTATTGAGCAGAAAAATATTTAATTGTTATATCGATAACTAGTTCTTGGGTTCTGGAACCCGTAGCGGTTGTTTTAATACTGTGCAAATTGCATGCTCAGCTTCCAGTGTAATTTCTTCTGCGTTTTTCCCGGTTTTATCTATTGCGGGAAGTACCGTCCAGCGCAGTTTCTCGCCACAGCTTAATGGAAACATTCCATGCCTGACTAATTGCCAGGAATTTTCAATAGCAATAGGTACAATAAGGGCATCCGGGACGGATTTCAACAACGTAGCGATTCCGCCAACCTGAAATGGTTTTATCTTTCCATCTTTAGCACGTGTACCTTCGGGAAATATCGCAGCACCCCAATTGTTTTCCTTCATTCTTCTGCCTAATTTCAAGATCTCTACCACAGCCTGTTTGCTGTCCTTCCGGTCTATGTTAGCGCCACCACCATATTTTAAATTAAAAGAAATAGAAGGAATTCCCTTTGTCAATTCAATTTTTGAAATAAATTTTACATGATGTTTTCTTAAAAACCAGATAATTCCCGGAATGTCGTACATGCTTTGGTGGTTAGCGACAAATATGATGGGTTTACCTGCCGGCAAATGATGTTCGTTAATAAAAGTGACAGAACTGCCTAAAAACAGGTCGCAATAGGTTAAAAAGAAATTCAGCAAATCAACAGAAACCTTGTGCGCTTTATAGCCCAAAAACCGATAGCAAATCCATTGTATAGGCTGGAAAACGATCAGTGTCAAAAAAAAGAAGAAATAAAATATAGGCGTAAAAAAATACCCGAAAAACTTTTTCATAGCTAATCCAAAGATATAAATTCTTAGTCTACTTTGGTGGTGGAACTACGAGCTTCTTGATCTTTGTAAACCTGTAGTTTAAGCTGAAGGTAACGTTACTGGTATTGCTGGTAGAATAGTTGTCCTGTCTAAAGTTAATACCTTCACTAAATATACGGTTGTTTCTGCGTCCAAAAGGGTCACTAATATTAACCCGGGCATTAAGGCGGTTTTTAAGGAACATTTTTCTTGCAGCAAAGCCTGTGGTCATATTCCCCTTGCTGCGTCCCTGTGCATTGATGTTGTTGGCATAATTTAAGTTAGCCTCAAAAGCTGTCTTTAAGGGAAGTTGCATGGACAAACCTGCTTTTCCACGTAAACTTATGCCATTCCTATTTAATGCGGCGTTTAATTTAGAGGTGTAATCGGTTTGGATTACACTGAAATTTCCATTCGCAGAAATGGTTTTAGTAGGTCGGTAATTACCAATTAAAATTAAAGAAAGAGAGTTATTGGTGCCTACGTTGTCATAGGTCGTTTCTGAAATTTCGCCAACTACGGTTCTGAACCGTTCTATCACACCACGACTGGTGGAATAGGAAAGGCGCGGGGTAAAAGACCATTTCTCTCCAAAAACTCCAAAACTCAGGTCCATCTGATGCGTATACGCCGGAGAAAGGTTTGGGTTTCCAAAGGAAATATTCAAGGAGTCTGTATTGTTAATTTGCGGATTTAAAGTGTTTTCTCTTGGCCTGTTAATGCGAATACTGTAAGTAGCGCCAATAGTATATCGTTTCCTGAAAAACCTGTTCAAAGAAATATTTGGAAACAAACTTAAGTAGGGCTTTACATTGTAGGCGTCACCTGTGCTAAGATCAAACGTTACATCTGTCAATTCTGCCCTTATACCTGTTTTTACACCCCAGCCGTCTTTCTTGTAATTGTAAGATCCGTATCCCGAAAAGATATGCTCATTGTACAAAAATTGATTAGTTAGGCCAGGGTCTATCAAGTAGGCCTGTTCTGAAAAGTCATATTTCTGCACCAGCATGTCATTGTCGTTCCTTCTAAAATTATACTGTAGGCCCAGCTCTATTAAATCTCTCTTTTTAAAAACACGCTTATCAAAATCAAGGTTAAAAGTTAAACCTGTATTGCCTACATCGTTGTTGTTTTCTTGTAAAAAAGGGCTTGATACAGTGGGATAGGTATATGCACGGTCAAGTAAGCGGTAACTTTGGTTTCCTCCTGTGTTAAAAGTAATACCCATAGCTAGTTTTGCGCCACCGGTATCTAGCTGCACCTCATAATCGGCATTAAATACAAAGCTTTTACTGCTGCCATTTCCGGTATTTACCTGTTCACGAATTCTGGATAGTTCTTTTGCTTCGTTTAAAAAATTAAAGGTATTTTCGGAATGATTGTTACTATTGTTGTTGTTAAAGTTGGTAGAGACCCGAAGATTCTTTTTTGGTGTGATATCCCAGTCCAGCGCCGCTCTATAATTACCTCCGGTACTTTCATTTTTACTTGTGGTATACTGATCGTTGTAAGAAGTGGTATCTGCAGAAAAGTTCTCCCTAAGTGAAGAATTGGTGCTCCGGTTTACGTTTCTTTTGAAAGCGGCACTTCCATTTAGAGAATAGGTCCTGGCCTTATAAGACATATTGGTATTGGCATTGGCATTTCCCTGAATGCCCGAAGTGATACCTGCATTACCGTTAAAACCGATCTTGAAACCTTTTTTTAAAACGATGTTGATGATGCCCTCACCATCACCCGAGTATTTGCTCGGTGGGTTGGTCATGACTTCAATTTTCTCAATAGCATCTGATGGGAGCACGCTTAGTAAATCTGAGATATTAGAAGTCATGTAATCAGATGGTTTTCCATCAATAAAAATGCGCGTACTCCTTTTTCCGGCAATGGTTGCATTTCCCTCAATATCCACCTGCACCATTGGTACCTCTTTAAGCAAGTCTGCCGCTGTGCTGCCCTCTGCCAGTATAGACTGCCCAACGTTGTAAGTAATCATATCTGCACCAAATTCTATGATCGGTTTGGCCACGGTAATGGTAACTTCCGATAAATTGTTTTGATCACTACTAAGTTTTAAACTGCCAAGCCCTCTTTCCATGGTCTTGGCATTCAATAGAATCTCGTTTACAATCAGAGGAACAAATCCAACGTAGCTTACCTTAATTCTATACAGACCTGGTTTTAATGCATTAAATTTAAAATCGCCATTCTCGTCCGTTGCTGTCGTAAAAAGCGGTTGCTCTGCATTTTGAACATACAATGCAACTACAGCAGAGGGCACTGGTAATGCGCCAACTTCTTCTACCACTTTACCAGAAATTACTCCTTTTTCCAATAGTGGGGCAGCTAAAGCGGCAAAACTGCGCTCTGCGGTTTTAAGGCAGAAAAGAAAGTTGAGGACGATAAAAAAGATGAGTTTTGGCTTCAATTTAGTTTTAGTTTATAAACGCTTAGAAAGCACCCTCGTCTGACCTCATCTCCGGCGCCTCCTGCTTCTTAGGTTTTTTCATAAAGGTAGTCTTTCCAAAGCGATATGAAAAGGTTAAATTTCCAGAAGTTCCCTGCATATATCTTTGAAAATCAGTGCTGGAGAAGTTGTCGTCAATCGTCATACCGAATTTTTTGGTGTTAAAAATATCCCTTACGTTTAAGCTTAATGATGCTTTTTTATTAGGGAAATCGTATTTAGCACCCGCATCAATACCATACATCGCTTTGCGTTTGCCCTGTGCCATGATTTCAGAAGAGGTATACTCTCCTTTAATCTGTAACGTAATGCCGTAAGGCAGTACGAAATTATTGGTCAGGTTGGCATTATAGCTAAAGCCAGAATTTTCTGGAATTTCTTCGGGCACGAGTTCATTTGCTGGTATGGCATCAACTTTTCGTTGGTACAGGTTTACGTTACCAGTAAAATTCCAGGCTTTAACTACTTCTACCTTACTAATCAATTCCAATCCGTTATTAATACCTGTTGTTAAATTGTACGGCATCATGATAATTACGCCATTTGCATCCGGACGGGAGCGGATCCGTTGCACCAAATCATTGGTTTGCCGTCTGTAAGCACTTCCAATAAAGGAGATTTTTTTCCAAAATTTGCTATAGCTCAACTCCAGTGAATGCGTGTCTTCAGGTAACAGACTTGGATTTCCCTGACGCCAGCTGTAAGGATCAGAATAATCTGTGAAAGGGTTGGTATCCCAGGGACGTGGACGGTTCACCCTGCGGGTATAACTCAGTTGAAGCTGCTGCTCCGCTTCAAATTTCTGTGTCAGGAAAATGCTTGGGTAAATGCGGTCGTAGGCAATTCTGCCCGGTGTATAAACCAATTGGTTTGCTCTGTTATATGCGCCTGAAATTGTATTTAAAGATGCCGATTCCCCACGCAGACCTATTTGGTAACCAAAATTCTTGATCTGATTTTGGTAATTTAAATAAATGGCATGCACCTGGTCTTTACTGCTGAAGGTATTGGACTGCAAAAAATCCTGATCAAGTACATTTGTTGTGGTGTTAAACGTTTGTGCTAAAACGTAACTGTTGGAATACTTTATCTGACTGCGATATCCGCTTTCCAGCTTGCCCAATTTGCCCATTGGCATGGTATAATCTGCCTGAATGTTATAGTTATGGTTATCGCTCTGGTTAGCATTGGTTAGCAGTTCAGGGACAGAATTGGATGCTATTCCATTGTCAACGTAAATGCTTGTGTTGTACTCCTGATAATTGTCATTAATGCCATCAGAATATCCGAAGTTCAGGGTAAGCTCCTGCTGAGGTTTAAACTTATGGCTATAGTCTAAATTAAGGTCGTAACTATTACCGCTCCGGTTATTGCTATTTATCCGGTTACTTAATTGTAGTGCAGCGCCTTGGGCATTATACCTATTGATCTCTAATAAATCCCTGCCATTGCTGTTTCTACTGTTAAAACCCGCAGAAAGGCTTACAATATCTTTCGTGGTTACATAGTAATCAATTCCTGCTTTTGCATTGTGGTTTTTGTCCAAATTTGAAGCTGTTGTGAGCTGCTCGGTAAAGGCCGAAGAACCAGTTGGTACGTTCTTATAAGTGATATTGTTAAAACCTCCACCAGGTCTGTTGCCATATTTGTAACCATAATTTCCGTAGATATTAACCTTACTATTTTGAAAACTCAAATTGGTATTCCCATTATAGTTCTCCCTGTTTCCAGCGGTTAAAGCTACAGAACCATTTAACCCAAGTTTTTTATTTCTTTTGAGTACGATATTGATGATTCCGGATTGTCCTTCTGCATCATATTTGGAAGAGGGGTTGGTAATTACTTCTACAGATTCAATTGAACTGGCAGGGATAGACTGAAGAATTTGAGCCACATCGCCCCCCGCAATTAAGGAGGCCTTGCCATCTATTAGCACTTTTACGCCGGTGGATCCCCGTAAGCTCACGTTTCCGTCCATATCCATTTGCAAAGAAGGTACATTTTGTAAAAGATCAGAAGCAGATCCACCTTCACTTACTAAACTCTGGTCTACAGAGAAAATCTTTTTATCAATACCCAGTTGCATGGTGCTTTTTGGCGCTGTAATGGTTACCTCATTTAAGGCTGTTCCCTTTGCGGCTTTCATCTTTACAGTCCCAAAATTTACATTTTGTACAGTAGCAGATATGGAGACAGAATCTCTAACCATAGTTTGGTAGCCCACATAGCTAATTTTAAACGTAAAAACACCATTGGGCAGGCCTGTCATCACCAGGTTCCCATTTGCATCTGTTTGCCCAACCTTTACAGTCGCTTTTGTTCTTCTGTTCAGAAGGAGCGCTGTAGCAAAAGGGATCGTTTGGTTATTTTGCGCATCGCTGATGACGGCGGTAATTTTACCAGTTCCTGCAGGTAATGTTGTTTGTGCAGTCAATGTAAAGGCAAAAAGTAAAATAGGAAAAAAGAAGAACAAGGCTTTGTACAACCTTTCCTTCATTAATCTAGACAGTATATTCATAGTGCAAAGAAACAACCAGAAAACCAAACTATTGAGGCGTAACTACATTATTACCTTTTAGAATAATTATTACTCAACAGAAACGGTGAGTCCTTCCTGTTGCAGGATCTTCCGATAAATTTCCATTTCAGTGTAAGAGCCTTCCAGTATAGCGCATTTACCTTTGTTGTGCACTTCCCAGGCAATTTTCTCTGCTTGTTGCTCACTGTAATCCAGATATTTCATCATACAGTATATCACATGATCAAAAGTATTCACATCGTCGTTCCATAAAATTAAACGATGGACAGTCTTTAATGAAGTTAAAATCTCCTCAAGAGTGAACGTTTCTTCCTTTGTTTCTGTTGACATTCCACAAAAATAAGCTAATTTTAAAATAATCTTGTAGTTAAGGCAACTTTTGCTTAAAATTCACCAACCAAGTTAAACCATTATAATTTTTCAATTACAGTAGTGCAGGGAATACAAAATCAAAATAGCTTCATCACCTTTAAAAACAATTTGTAAACATGGAAATGCAGCGTTCAAAAATAGCAGGTGTAGGACATTATGTTCCTAAAAATATATATACCAATGATGATCTTTCACAGTTTATGGAAACCAGTGATAGCTGGATCCAGGAGCGTACAGGTATAAAAGAGCGGAGATTCGCCGACCGTCTTGGAGAAACAACGACGACAATGGGCGTTGAAGCTGCTAAGATAGCGATTGAGCGTGCAGGGATTACGGCTCAGGAGGTGGACTTTATCATCTTCGCTACCTTAAGTCCTGATTACTACTTTCCTGGTTGTGGGGTTTTGCTCCAACGGGAGATGAAAATGAAAGAAGTAGGGGCACTAGATATTAGAAATCAATGCTCCGGATTCATCTACGCATTGTCTGTTGCAGACCAGTTCATTAAAACGGGTATGTACAAAAATATCCTGGTGGTGGGTAGTGAAAAACATTCTTTCGCAATGGATTTTGAAACCCGGAGCCGTAATGTATCGGTAATTTTTGGAGATGGTGCTGGTGCTGTAATTCTGCAACCTGCGCAAAAGGAGGGGCAGGGAATCATGAGTACGCATTTACATAGCGACGGAGCCGAAGCAGAACTGCTGGCGATGTTTTATCCTGGAGCTCATGCCAATAAATGGATGCCCGAAAAGCCAGGTTATCCGGATCAGGAGCTTGGCGGTTTGTTTATGACTAGCGAACAGCTGGAAGGTGGTGCTGCACTGCCCTACATGGACGGACCTGCAGTATTTAAAAAAGCTGTGGTCAAATTTCCAGAAGTGATCAGGGAAGCTTTACAGGCCAACAATCTGGGGCCGCAGGATATCGATCTCCTGGTGCCGCATCAGGCCAACCTGCGCATTAGTCAATATGTTCAACAATTGCTGTCGCTGCCAGATGAGAAGGTATTCAATAACATTCAAAAGTATGGGAATACTACTGCTGCCTCGGTACCCATAGCTTTGTCTGAGGCCTGGGAAGCGGGAAAAATTAAGGATGGTGATTTAATTTGTCTGGCTGCTTTTGGTTCGGGCTTTACCTGGGGTAGCGCATTGATCCGCTGGTAAGGAACTAAGATTTTAGGAGCCCTTTGCGGCCTTTGTCATCTGGGCAAAGGCATCCCACATCTCGTCAGATACGGCTTCTAGTCCATTAAATTGCCCTGCACCCTGGAGCCATTCGCCCCCATCAATGGTAATGACCTCGCCATTAATATAGCCTGAAAAATCGCTTACCAAAAAGGCCGCTAAATTTGCGAGTTCCTGGTGGTCACCAACCCTTTTTAAAGGTACCCGGTTTTTGAAGTCGAATTTTTCTGCCAGTTCTCCTGGTAATAAACGTTCCCATGCACCTTTTGTAGGGAATGGACCTGGAGCTATGGCATTGGTACGGATGCCGTATTTTCCCCACTCCACCGCCAAAGAACGTGTCATTGCCAATACACCGCCTTTCGCACAGGCAGAGGGTACTACATAGGCAGAGCCGGTAAATGCATATGTAGTTACAATATTTAATACACTTGCCGCTTGTTGCTCCTTAATCCAATGCTTACCAAATGCAAGCGTACAGTTTACAGAACCTTTGAGTACAATATCAATAATGGATGAAAAGGCATTTGCAGACAAACGCTCCGTGGGCGAAATGAAATTCCCAGCTGCATTATTTAATAGGCTGTCTACCTTTCCAAAAACACGGAGACTTTCTGCCAGTACATGCTCAACCTGGTCGTATTCGCGTACGTCACATGCTACGGCAAGGACTTTACCTCCTGTTAATTCCTCCATCTCCAAAGCGGTTTTTTGAATAACTTCCAGCTTACGGCTAGTGATGACCAGATTGGCTCCCAACTTTAAAAAGTACGTTCCCATCGCTTTGCCAAGACCAGTACCGCCACCAGTTATAACTATCGTTTTCCCTTTTAGGGCATCCTCTCTTAACATTGGCTGATTGTACATATACTTACTTTTTTTGCAGGTTATCAATAATGGTTTTAAGGATATTTCTAGTAGCGGGAGACCACCATTGTTTTAACATCAGTTCCAGCGCCTCACTTTGGTCGGCAGAGGTAATGTTAATCAAATCCTGACGAATATTTTGCTTGCTTTGCTGCCAGGTTACCGGAGAAAGTGCCATATACTTTCTAATTTTTCGCTCTGCAGCCGTCATAATACTTTCTGGCTTCACCAACTCATCTACCAACCCAACCTTTAAAGCTTCTTCAGGTGTAAACAATTTTCCCTCCAGCAAGCTCCGTGCCGCTTGGGCCTGGCCAATCCAGAAGGAATACAATGCAAATACGGCATGCGGAACAATGATGCCTACCGGCACTTCGTTGAGTCCAATAATATATTGTCCTTCGGCCATAATGCGTACATCGCAAGCCAAAGCAATTACGCATCCACCAGCAGGGGCATGACCGTTGATAGCGGCCACCATTGGCTTGCTAAAAGCAGTGAGGTTGGCGGTAAACTTTAAAAACAATTCCCAAAAGGATTTGGCCTCTGGCTCATTGTAGCTGTACAATTCAATCAGGTCTAATCCGGCCGAAAAAAAGTGTTCCTTCCCTGTAATCACAACCCCGCCAATTAGCGGGTCTGCCGCAATGTTACGCAGCATGTCGTCCAGTTCAGTAATCATTTCCCTGTTCAGCGCGTTAGATTTGCCACGGTTTAGTGTGACAATAGCCAGGTGGTCTTTTACAGTTACATTAATGGTGTTCATCGGCTTTCTGCTTAGTTGACAATGTAAGTATACACATTTCTTGCCAGCTTACCATCTGAGTTTATTCCCTCCACTACTACCCTGTATGTACCAGGTAAATCGGTATTGAAATAAGTGAAAGTACCTTTTCCTGTAGGGTCTGTTACCACATGTGGATTCCAGTATACCGTGGTTCTCAAGTCCGGTCTGTTGTCTGTTTCTCCAGGAGTATGTTTAGGGGAATAGAATTGCCTGATTTGATGATAGCCTTTCGGTGCATAGGTAACAATTCCCGGAGCATAGGTATTGTAGCTGTAGTTGCCCCCACCTCTTTTTGTGGTAATGATGAGTACACCACCTCCGCCTCTTGACCCATACATTGCCGTATAACCAATACTTTTTAGTACTTCAATGGTTTCGATGTCTTGTATGTTAATATTGTCAATAAAATCGGATTCCACATTCACGCCATCTACTACAACCTGCATTGGTGTTTGCATACTACGCATTAAATAGGGAACGCCATTTTGGAAAATTAGGCCAGCTACCCTTCCCTGCAGGCATTGTGAAAGTGTAACACAGGTGCCCAATTGGTCGGCTTTAATCACTGCATCTGCATTACCGGCACCATTCAGGTTGTTAGAATTGGGTGCCTGGTTTTTGGTTTGCACAATATCAACTTGTTTTAATTGTATGGTACGTTCAAGCATACCACGGCGGGTCAATTCGTCAAAATAGCTCTCGCTTTTTTTAATATAAGCTGATAATGCTTCATTTACATTGATTTCTACATCACCGGTGTTTTTGTTTGTAGTTACAAACTGTCCGGGTGTATTGTCCAGTTTAATTTCCACCCACTTCTTGTTTTTTGCCGTTCTTGCCTGTACTACAAATTTGGTGCTGTCGTTAAAAATCATGTCATCAAAACTAAAGCGTCCGTTAACATCTGTTACGGTATCAATTGCGAAAAAACCACCTGAAGAAGAGAATAAGGATACCTTGCCCAGCGGAATAGGTTTGCCTCCCTCTGTAGTTATTGTACCACTAATTTTTAAATACTTTTCTGGTTCAAAAGTCTTCACCGGCGGCACGTTTCCAATGATGTTTTTCCATAAAAACCTACGCCATCCTTGTGTAAGCATCAGGTTGTCCAATTCCTGATCCGCTTCAGGGTTTTCATTTAAAAAGTAGTGGTTGGGTTTTTCCACGTAACCAGCCAGATCGGATGTAAGCAGAAGCGAGGTGTAAATATTACTTTCATTATCCAGGTCTGGACTTACTGTCGAGGTATTGGTTACTGAAACGGAAAAACTACCTTGCGTTGGAAGGCCGTTTGCCAGTGAGGTGATGGTAAAATCTGCACTTTCGCGTTTGGCATAGGTCTTTTTGTTACTGCTTACAGTTGTATTCATCATCACCACTGGGTTATCGTTGAATACCAGGCGCTCGGCAGCAGGTAAATTGTCAGGGCCAAATAGCGTAAATTGTACAATTCCGGCAGGCAAGTCCTTTTTAGGGATTGTGGCCGATACAATTTGTTTCTCAGTTTTTGCTTTTGAAACAAAGTAAATATTCCCGTTACTCTGGGCCACCAGTCTGAGTTCTCCCTTACTTAGCAAGCCCGGACTAATTAAGATTTTTACATTTACCTTGCTGGTGTCTCTATTGTTAATGGAAACTACATAGCCATTGGGCTGTGCTTTAGGTAAGGCCACTTTTTGTTCAGAGCCGTCAGGATAACTAATTACGGCAGTATATGTCTTTTCAGGCTGCGGGTTCAGGATAAAATTGCCCATCCCAAGATAAGTTGAATTGAACCGGGTAATTTCGGTGCCTTCATTGTCCAGCACTGTACCCTTTACGGTTACACCAAGGCCATCTGCTCCAACAGCTTTAAAAGCTACTTTTGAAGGAAGGTTTTCTACCAGATTGCCCCCTTCAGGAAAAAATTGTGTGTCGGATGTTGCTGAAGTAGATTTTAATGGGATTGTTTTTGTTACCTTCTGCTTGTCAGGCAATGTAATAACGGCCAGGACTTTGCCAGAAAGGGGTTCCGGCTGGCTGGCATTGGTAAAGTTAAAGGCAATTTCACCATTATTACCCGTCTTTCCCTTGCCTTTGAAGGTAGATTTTGCAGGTGTTTTTGAATTGAGCTGCACTTCATAACTAACATCATTCCCAATAAAAGGAAGGCCTCTTTTATCTGTAAATTTTATAGTGGCATTTACCTTATCTGTTGTGTTTTCTTTGCTAAACTGATAAGTCGTATTGGTGAATACTTTATTCGCCCAGGAATTGCCAATCTTTATGGTCTTGTCAAAAAAGAACTCCGGGCCTGCATTTCTCATCAGCTGGGTATATGCCCTGATGCGGTAATTTCCCTCATTTAAGGAATCTGTGAGTTTGAAATCACCCCAGGTAACCCCACCCATTAAAGGCAGCTTAAGCTGTTTTTTTAAAGAATCTCTTTCGTTAATCAGCTCCACGTATAAAATTCCACTCAGTAAAGAAGGCTTGGAATCTCTTGTGTCTATCACATAAGCTTTAAACCAAATGTCATCTCCTACAGCGTAATAAGGCTTATCGAGGTGCAGGTGAACTTTCTCCTGCAAATTGGCATTGGTATACGTCTCGAGTTTTTTTAATAAGGCCGCAAGCGGGTCATCATCTATTTTAAACGCTGCAAATGCAGTGGTAAGTAACAATATACACAGGTAGAGGGTTATTTTTGGTTTCATTAGGTTGGCGCTTAAATTGCGCGGTTAAGGTATAGATTATCAAGCTATAAAACAATAATGGAATTAACTGAAATGTAACTTTTACACTATGTAGTGGTAAGTAAATTACAAGGCATAGCTTTAAATAAATTTTACAGCAGGTAAGTATTTAAAATGCTTCCTCCTTCTTGCCACCTGCACTGAAATGTATACTACTAACTTAAAAAGATTAGAATTTATTCTTCCACATCATGCTTTCTACAGGTTTAGTGGTTTTATTGCTGTATTTAGCGTCTTTTTTAGTGTTGTATAAATTTGCGATGTCACCTTCTACCATAAAGTAAATCAGCTGACCAATGGGCATGCCCGCATAAATCCGAACTGGTTGTGCACAGGAAATTTCAAGCGTCCAGGTATTACAAAATCCTACGTCGCCTTTACCGGCAGTGGCATGAATATCAATACCCAATCTTCCGGTACTGGATTTTCCTTCCAAAAAAGGAATATGGGCATGTGTTTCGGTATATTCCAGTGTAACACCCAGGTATAAAGTACCCGGCTGCAATACAAAACCTTCCTTCGGGATTTCAAAATGTGTAATGGTATTGTGTGCTTTTGCATCAAGCACCCTGTCTTTATAGGTAGCCAAATACTTGCCCAAATGAACATCATAAGAGTTTGTGCCTAAACAATCAGCATTAAATGGTTCTATAATGATGGTGCCTTTTTCAATCTCGGCCAGTATTCGCTTGTCAGAAAGTATCATTTTTAAGTATTTGGGCTAAATTATGATTAATTTAAGATACTTTTGCATTGATTTTTAAAATAGGCATGCCTGTAGTTTTTAATAAAAATATTGATAACCACACCATACTCTCTGTATGGAAAATCGAAGAAAGTGAAGAACTTTTACTGGCAGGATTACAACTAAAACAGCACGAGCTTGATTACCTGGCTTCTTTAAATAACGGGAAGCGCATGCTGCACTGGCTAAGTACCCGTTTACTGCTAAGAACCATGCTCAATACAGCAGATTATATAGACTGCAGGATGGACGAACATGGCAAGCCGTACCTGGTAAATAGTCCTTTAAAAATTTCTTTAAGTCATTCTTATGATTATGCCGCGGTGATGATTGGACAAGAAGATGTTGGGGTAGATATAGAACAGGTTAAAACTAAAATTCACCGGATACAACAAAAGTTCCTTTCGCCTCCCGAACTCGCTTTGCCAAATGTAAAAGACAATACACAAGGATTGTATGCCTGCTGGTGTGCCAAAGAGGCGGTATATAAATGGTATGGAAAAAAAGGGTTGGAATTTAAAAGGGATATCCATATCCAGGAGTTTGAATTGAGCAATGAAGGTTATATGCAGGTGTTGGTTGATTTGCCGGAGGGTACAAAAAGTCTGAATGTAAATTATTTTAATACAATAGAAGGGTACATGCTTGGCTATGTAGCCGGTTAAATGGTAATCATGAACAAACGCGTTGAATTTATAGATTGGGGGTTGATAGATTACCAGCAGGCATGGGATCAGCAGGATACTGTATTTAACAGTACTGTGGCTTTAAAAATCCAAAATCGCACCGATGGAAGCAACCTTGCTACGCCCAACTATCTTATTTTTTGTGAGCACCCCCATGTTTATACACTTGGCAAGAGTGGTCACCAGGATAATCTCCTGCTAAATGAGGAAGGGCTTAGAGAAAAGGGAGCAACTTACCACAAAATAAACCGTGGGGGCGATATTACCTATCATGGGCCTGGGCAATTGGTTGGCTATCCTATATTGGATCTCGATAACTTTTTTACAGATATTCATTTATACCTGCGTACACTGGAAGAAGCAGTAATCTTAACACTTAAAGATTTCGGTATCCAGGCTGGTCGTTATCCGGGATTTACTGGTGTTTGGCTTGATGCTGATAACGTGAATGCACGTAAAATCTGTGCTTTGGGTGTGCGTTGCAGCAGATGGGTTACCATGCATGGTTTTGCACTTAATGTAAATGCCAATCTGGAGTATTTTAAAAATATAGTGCCTTGCGGCATCGACGATAAAGACGTGACTACCATGGAGCGCGAGCTTGGGTATGCTGTGGATATGGACCAGGTTAAAGAGAAGTTAAAGAACCATATTGCCGTGCTGTTTAATATGGAACTGGAACTACCTGAGCCGCTTTCGGAGCCAGTGCACAGCTATCTTGCATTGGGAGATTCTTATACTATTGGAGAGGCGGTGGACCAGGAACTTAGTTTTCCTTATCAACTGGCCACAGTACTAAAAACCAATGGTATTCGTGTTGCTGAACCCAGGGTTATTGCAAAAACAGGCTGGACCACAGATGAGTTAAAGGTTGCTGTTTCTGAGGCTCAAATTTCTGGAAATTATAGTTTTGTGACCTTGCTTATTGGTGTAAATAACCAATACCGCGGTTACTCTCCGGATGTATACCGTAAAGAATTTAAGGAGTTGTTGTCGGCTGCCATTGGTTTCGCCGGGGGGCATACAAACAGGGTGTTTGTAGTGTCTATACCCGACTGGGGTGCTACTTCTTTTGGAAAGGAAAGTGGTAAGGATGTTCATTTGATCGCAGAAGAAATAGATCAGTTTAATGCGATAAATAAAGAAGAAACGCTTTCTGCGGGTGTACATTATACAGACATTACACCGGCATCAAGACTGGCGGCCACAGATGCTGCATTAACTGCTATTGATGGTTTACATCCTTCTGGAAAAATGTATAGCAATTGGGTTGATGCGCTGGTTGGTCCTGTGGCTAAGCTCTTGAAGTAATGTAATTATAGTCTTTAATAACCGTTTGTAAAAAAGCAAGTTCATTCATTCCTTCGGGCAATTCGGTACTTAGTAGCTCAGCAACTCTGGCCGCAGTAACGTAAATCAAATCTGGGTTTCGCGTTTTATAATAGGTAAACAGAACTTCATGTACCAGCGAAATATCCTGATCGTTCAAGACATCCGGGTTGCTAAATACAGGAATATAGTTTTCGTCGGTATGGAAAGCAATGTGTTCTATTTTAGTTTGAGGCACAGTTTTAATGAGTGTTGTGCCGGCTACAATGTCTCCTACACGTTGCTTTTTATCCGTCATTACTATAGTTGTTATGCCAATAACCCCGGTAGTATATACATCTAATATTCTGAACAACCAGCGTATTGCAAATTGACCCAGGCCCGGTTGCCCGCCGTCAAGACTAATTACTTTAATTTTAAGGATCTTTTTTCCAACACTCTGCCCATTCATAAAGATTTCGCAAAGCAAACTGTAAAAAATAAAACAGGAGGCATAGATAACTACCAATACTATGATTACCGTTTCGTCTTTTTGCCCTATGCTTAGCGCGATTAATACGCCCAGGAAGTATAAAATCCAGAATATGCCAAGGTCAATAGAGCTTGCGGCCAGGCGTTCTCCAATTCCGGCAACAGGATAATTTATTGCCACATGCTGACTAGTATTTACGGTTACGGTTTCCATTGTTGGTAAATATAGCACAGATGATTAGTTTTTTATTGTAAAATTGTTTTTTGTTCCTATTTTAACGGAAATTTTGTTAACGCCCTATGAAATTAAGTTTAACGGCTATCCTTTTATGAGAGAATCATTGTTTGTGAAACAAAATTCTGCAAAATGGAAGGAGTTTGAGCAATTGCAGACCAGCAATCCTGATGAACTGGCTGATCGTTTCATCGATATTACAAATGATTTGGCCTATGCCAAAACATTCTATCCCGATTCTAAAACCACCTCATACCTTAATGGTATCGCTTCTCTTTTGCATCAAAGCATTTATAAGAATAAAAAAGAAAGCAGTGGCCGTTTTGTAGATTTCTGGGCAGCGGAATTGCCTTTGCTCTTTTGCCGATATCGAAAACAACTTTTATATTCTTTTTTGTTCTTCAGCATATTTGCGGCTATAGGCGTTATTTCAGCAAAATATAACGATGCTTTTGTGCGCCTGATTATGGGGAATGAATACGTGAACATGACCAATCAAAACATTGCAAAAGGAGATCCTTTTGGCGTTTACAAAAGGCAAAATGAATTGCAGATGTTTCTGAGGATTGCTTTTAATAACATCATGGTTACTTTCATTTTGTTTATGAGTGGCGTTTTCTTTGCTGTGGGGCCAGTTTTTTACCTCATGAAGAATGCCATTATGTTGGGCTCATTTCAATATTATTTTTTTAGTAAAGGATTGGGGATGCAGTCTGTCCTGGTCATCTGGATCCATGGTACATTAGAAATTTCTGCCATTATTATTGCCGGGGCTGCAGGATTAGTATTGGGTCATGGCATGCTTTTCCCCCGTACGTATACGCGAATGCAAGCTTTTAGAAACAGTGCAAAGGACGGAACAAAAATCGCATTTGGAGTAGTGCCTTTTCTTATTGTCGCCGCCTTTTTTGAGGGCTTTGTAACCCGTCATACAGAAATGCCGGTTTGGCTAAGTGTAACTATCCTGGCCTCCTCCCTTGCGTTTGTAATTTGGTATGTAATTCTTTATCCGCAAAAATTTAAAACACGATAACCTTATGGCTGTGCTGCTTGAATTTAGAAAAATCAGAGAGTTTGGAGAGATCATTGATGATTCTTTCGCTTTCCTTAAACAAAACTTTAAACCGCTGATGAAAGCTTTGGTCTATCTATGTGGATTTTTTATTCTGGCAGGAATAGTGATCAGTGTAATGAGCGAGCTGGCAGTGGTAAATGAAATTGCTAAAAATACCGAGTACAGTGAACGTTCTGTGGCGCTTACAACCATCAATAAGGTACTGACCTGCGTGCTTACGCTTCTAACTTACACCGCAGTTACCGCATGCGTAATGAGTTATATTGCCTTATATGTAGAAAAAGGTAATGTGCCCCCGGCTATTGACGAGGTTTGGGCTTATTTTAAATATTATTATTTGAGAGTACTTGTAGCCGCTTTGCTGGTTGGATTCTTTATGGTGGTTTGTTTTGTATTTCTGCTCCTCCCGGGAATCTATGTTTTTCCTGTAATGTCCCTGTTTTTTCCTGTTATGATTTTTGAAAATGCAAGTGCCGGATATAGTTTTAGCAGGGCTTTCAAGTTAATAAAGGATCAATGGTGGATTACCGCAGGTACTATTCTTGTCATGTATGTGATTACCTATCTGTTTACTTTACTTGCTGTGCTGCCTGCCATATTGGTTGGTTTTATGAGCGGGTTTATGCAGGCCGAGAGCGCAAAAACCATAGTGGTTGTGGTTACTGCCATTGCGCAGTACTTATGTTTCTTAATGTACGTCTTGCCTTTAATAGGCGCTTCCTTTTGTTATTTTAACCTGCAGGAGCGTCTGGAAAGTACAGGGTTATTACAACGAATAGCTGATATGGGTAAGCATACTGGGGCAGTACGATCTAATTCAATTCAGGAAGAGTATTGATGAGGTATTTGCTCCGCATATTTTTTACGCTGTTTGTCTTTTTACCGGGTGCCATAAGCGCTGCCCAAAAGGATACTGCTGGTATCGTATTGCATTCCAAACCTGCAGTGCTAAAGCTGGACAGCACTGTGCTGGCACCAGCTAAATTTAATGCAGCAGCGTTAGAAAGGTATAGCAAGGATAAAGCATTTATTTATGATGATGTAGTTGCTCCGCAGGTTAGCTGGTGGGATAAATTCTGGGCAACCATTTGGGCGATCATCAGAAGTATATTTGGTGATGGCCCTACAGAAATGCCTCATAAAGATACCCGTCCACTAAGGTATATCTTAATGGGTGTTCTTATCGTTGCTGTTGTTTTTATTGTAATGAAGTTTAAAGGGATAGATTTTAGACTTTTTGCAGGTCGCTCTGCAGCTGTTGCCGTTCCCTACTATGAAAATGCAGAAGATATTCATGCACTAAGTTTTGATGATGAAATTGCGCTTGCCCTGGAGCAAAAGAATTACAGGCTGGCGGTAAGGTTATTGTATTTGCAAACCTTAAAATATTTAAATGATCAGGGAATGATTCACTGGCAGCCAGAAAAAACGAATGAAATGTACGTAAACGAGGTTCAGGATGTGCAGCGGAAAACTGTGTTTAAAAGGCTGACCAGGCAATTTGAATACATTTGGTATGGTGATTTTGCCATTGATGAAGAACGCTATGACAAGCTAAGCCGTTCTTTTAAACAGTTCAACGCCAGAAGCTGATGAAAGGATTTAAACTTTATCTTTGGATAAGCGGGCTCTTGCTGTTACTTTATGTGCTGGCACAGTACTATAAGCCTAAGCCTACCAACTGGCAACCAAGTTATTTAAAAGAGGATAAAATTCCTTTTGGTTTATATATACTACAGCAACAAATAAAGGACGTGCTGCCAGGTGTGCAAATTGAATATGCGGAAGAGAATATTTCCCATACCCTCAACGGACGTAAATTTACAAATGCCACTTATTTAATAGTAGGCGGCACAGTAGAGCTCAGTAATGCCGACTATGTGGAATTAAAGCGTTTTATGGAAGCTGGTAATAGCGTATTTATGGCCACATTTGACATTCAAGGGGTTTTAAAACGTAGTTTGAAATTGCGTTCAGGTGCGTATTACACTTCCCGGGATAAAAAAAGTGTTCCAATAAATTTTGTAAGCCCTTCAGCCCGTACAGAATATCCTTATACCTTTGGTAAAGGATTGGGAGATCAGTTTTTTGGAGAACTTGATACAGCCAAAGCCATTGTGCTTGGTAAAAATGAAAATGGCGAAACTAATTTTGTGAAATATCCTTTCGGTAAAGGTGCACTGTATGTTCTGCCTAATCCTCAACTGTTATGTAATTACAGCCTGCTCAATCCAGATGGAGCAGAATATGCTGCTAAGGCACTTTCTTACGTGTTGCCTTGCCAAAAGTTGATCTGGGATGAACACCATCTCAAAAATGAACAGGATACAAAAAGCCCCTTGTCGGTTATTTTTAAGTACGATGCCCTGCGATGGGCATACTACCTGGCCTTAGCAGGAATTTTGCTGTTTGTAGGATTTGAAATGAAAAGGAGGCAACGCATTATTCCTGTTCTGGAACCTTTACAAAATTCGTCTGTAGAATTTGTAAACGTTGTGGGTAGGGTATATTACCAACAGCGTAACAATACAGATATTTCCCTGAAGAAGATTAACTACTTCCTGGAATTCATAAGGGCCCGGTATCATCTAAAAACAACAGTAGTTGATAAAGAACTGGAAGCATTACTGGCTACCCGTTCTGGAATTCCGGCAAGCCAGATCAGCGCAGTTTTTTACAGCATTAAGACCATACAAAATACAGGGCAGGTAACCGATGCCCAGCTCATTGAACTGAATAAATTAATTGAACAATTTTATCAAAAAGCCCAATAATATGGACGAGGAAATATTTAACGAAAGAACAGACTTAAGCACACTTAATACTGCTGTTGAGCAGATCAGGGAAAGTTTGGGTAGCATCATAATTGGTCAGAAAGACCTGATTGATTTCCTGATTGCGGGCTTGCTGGCAGATGGACATATTTTGATTGAAGGACTGCCTGGCGTAGCCAAAACCTTAAGTGCGAAACTCGTTGCAAAAAGTATAGATGCTTCTTTTTCCAGGATCCAGTTTACCCCGGATTTAATGCCTTCGGATGTTTTAGGTACTTCTGTTTTTGACCCAAGAACTTCCAGCTTTGATTATAGGAAGGGCCCTATTTTTGGAAACATTGTTTTAATTGATGAGATTAACCGGGCACCGGCAAAAACACAAAGTGCTTTATTTGAGGTAATGGAAGAAAGGCAAATTACAGTGGATGGCCATACCTACACGATGGATGAGCCCTTTATGGTATTGGCTACTCAAAATCCGATAGAGCAGGAAGGTACATACCGACTGCCTGAAGCACAACTTGACCGTTTTCTTTTTAAAATTGAGGTAAAATATCCTACGTTAGAAGAAGAAACCACAATATTGCTGAACCAGCACCAGCAGCGTTTGGATGTGTCTTTGCAGGAGGTTAAACCTGTGCTCAGTGTAGATCAAATTAAGACTTGTCGTAAACTGATTAAGGCACTATATGTAGAGCCTAAACTGGTTGCTTATGTGGCGCAGATTGTTCATGAGACCAGAAATAATAAATCTTTGTATTTGGGTGCTTCTCCGAGGGCATCATTGGCAATTTTGAATGCTTCAAAAGCTTTTGCCGCAATGCAGGGACGTGATTTTGTTACGCCCGAAGATGTAATTAAAGTTGCGGTTCCGGTACTGGCCCACCGTATTATGCTTACACCGGATAAAGAAATGGAAGGAGCCACAGCAAGTGATGTGGTGGCCCAGATTTTACAAAAAATCGAAATACCAAGATAGTTTATATCAATGGCAAAATTAATAGACAAAATCTATATAGATGTTTTTCCGGGTAAGTGGCTGTTCATTGCCATTGCATTTTGTGCAGTGCTGTTCCTGCTGTCCTTCTTTTTTACCTGGCTTGGCGATCTTCCTTACCTCGCTCTGGGTGCATTGATTTTGTTGGTTATGCTAGATCTTGTGTTGTTATATGGAACTAAAACCGGTATTTTCCTTAGGCGTCATCTCCCTGAGCGCTTAAGTAATGGAGATGATAATGAGCTAAGTATTTATATTGAAAATTTCTATAATTTTCCGGTTTCTGTAGGGATTATCGATGAAATTCCTTTTCAGTTTCAACGGCGTGACATTTGGTTTAAAACAGCCCTGCCTTCCAGAAGAAATAAAACGATCAGCTATACCTTGCGGCCAGTTAAAAGAGGCGAGTATAATTTTGGGCAAGTACGTGTTTACATCAATTCTCCTCTGGGTTTAGTTGCCAGACGTTTCAATTTTGAAGGCCAAAAAATGGTGAAGGTCTATCCCTCATTTTTGCATTTGCGTAAGTATGAGCTAATGGCCATTTCAAACCGGATTAATGAAATTGGCATAAAAAAAATCAGACGTATAGGTCACAGTATGGAATTTGATCAGGTAAAGAATTATGTTCCGGGCGATGATTACCGTACGCTAAACTGGAAAGCTACTGCCAGGAGAGGCGAACTGATGGTCAATTCTTATACGGATGAGAAGGCGCAACATGTTTATTGTGTAATAGACAAATCAAGAGTAATGAAAATGCCTTTTGAGGGAATGAGTTTGCTGGATTATGCAATTAATGCAAGTTTGGTGCTCAGCAATATTGCATTGGTTAAAGATGATAAAGCAGGACTAATTACAGTTGCAGAAACGATTGGAAGTATCCTGCCTTCAGATAGAAAGCCCGCTCAGCTGGGAAAAATGGCAGAGCTGCTGTACAAAGAAAAGACGAGGTATCTGGAAACAAATATGGAAGCCTTATACCTCAGCATCAGAAGCACTTTAAAGCAGAGAAGCCTTGTGGTGTTCTTCACTAATTTTGAAAGTATGTCTGCCTTAAACCGTCAACTTCCATTTTTAAAGCGCATTGCTAAATTCCACTTGCTACTGCTGGTATTCTTTGAAAATACTGAACTCAAAACATTAACAGAAACCCCTGCCGCTGATGTTGAAGGCATTTACGTTAAAACTATAGCAGAGAAATTTGCCTACGAAAAGAAATTAATGGTAAAGGAACTGGCTAAACATGGAATAATGAGTGTATTAAGTCCACCGGATCAGTTAAATGTAAACGTCATTAACCGTTACCTTGCCATTAAAGCCCAGCAAAAAATCTAGCACTCTGGTAAACTGATTGGGATATTGGTTGCCAGACCACCGTCAGAAGTTTCTTTATATTTAGAGTTCATGTCCAGCGCTGTTTCCCACATGGTATTTACCACCGCACCCAAACTTACTTTTGCCTTATCGGGATTGCTCTGCAGGGCAAGTTGGGAGGCCGTAATGGCTTTAATGGCGCCCATCGTATTTCTTTCGATACATGGGATTTGCACAAGGCCACCAATAGGGTCGCAGGTTAAACCAAGGTGATGTTCCATAGCAATCTCAGCCGCCATCATTACCTGTCTTTGAGAGCCGCCTAGGCATTCGGTAAGCGCCGCCGCAGCCATTGCAGATGATACACCTATTTCTGCCTGACAGCCCCCCATGGCCGCAGAGATGGTTGCGCCCTTTTTAAAAATGCTGCCAATTTCAGATGCGCATGCTACAAATTGAATGATCTTATCCTCTGTAAATCCATCACAAAAGGCAATGTAATATTGCAATACCGCAGGAATTACCCCCGCTGCGCCATTTGTTGGCGCCGTTACTACCCTTCCAAAAGAAGCATTTTCCTCATTTACGGCTAGCGCAAAGCAACTTACCCAGTCTAGTGTGTAATTAAAGCTATTGCCGCCTTCTCTGATGGCTTCGATCCAGCTTTTATAATCGCTATAGGTCCTTGAACCTATTAGCCTTTTATTTAATGCTGCTGCCCTTCGGGCAACATTTAAACCTCCCGGCAAAAACCCACCTTCATGACAACCTCTAAAAGTGCAGTCCTGCATCACTTTAAAGTGCTGCATAATCCCACTTCTTGTTAAAGCTTCAGGTCGCCATGCCAGTTCATTCTCCATCACTACTTCAGATACCTTAAGACCAGTAGTAAGGCACCAATGTAGTAAATCACCGGCAACTTCTACTGGGAAGGGTAGTTCAACCTGTACTTTGTCATTATCCGTATCTCCCTCTTTTACCACAAAACCACCTCCAATAGAATAATAAGTTTCAGAAAAAGCATGGCCAGTACTTAAAAAGGCCTGAAAGGTAACTGCATTTGGGTGAAAGGGGAGACTTTCATTGTATAAGAAGATCAGGTCTTCAGAAAAATTAAAGCTGATGTTATTTGTACCAGCCAACACGAGTTGCTGCTCAGTTTTGATATTGGCAATGGTGCTGTCTATGCTGTTCACGTCAAATGTTACGGGGTCAGCACCTGTCATTCCAAGTAAAATGGCAATGTCTGTACCATGTCCAACGCCTGTTTTTGCCAATGAGCCATACAAAAGGATCTTCACTTGCCGCACATCATTTATTAGCCCGTTTTTTTGAAGCGATGCAGTAAATTGCTGTGCAGCCCTCCACGGACCTAAAGTATGTGAGCTTGAAGGGCCAATGCCGATCTTAAATATATCAAATACGGAGATTTGTTCCCTATGCATTGCACAAAGCTACAATTAATAGAAATGATAACACCGCAGCCCATTAAATTTTTCATAGTTATCACTATTTCTAAAGAACTTTTGGTAGCCTATGCTCGCTTCTGTTGTGCCGCTTGTATTGGTATAGTTTAATTTAGAGGTAGTGGCATCGTGACTTAAGCCTAAGCGTAGTTTTTCTCCGCTCCTGCTGCCGCCAAAAAGGTCAAAGATTACAGAAAGGACAATGGCATCAGGAGTATTTTGTCCCGCAGTCCGATACCATAACCCGGTGTTAACCCCACGGTATTTAAATTGCAGTCCGGCACTCACAGAGTGATATTGGTCCTGGCGGTAATAAACTACGGAAGGTATTAGGTAGGGACCGTCATCATCATTACCGTAGCCATAACTGTTGTAGCTTAAAGGGATGCGATAACTGGCATTGGTGGTAATGCGCATGGGTAGTTTGGCTTCTGCACCACTAAATGATTCGTTTGGTTTATTGATATGGTATACCGAAGCACCAATCATAAATGATCTGTATACCATATTGATGCCAGCTGCGGCATCGAAGAAATATTTGCTGCTTAAATTTGGATTTTCCGCTACAGAAATGCTTCCCGGAATGTAGCCTAATCGTGGGTCTATCTGATCAGCAAAAATAAGTTTATTCCAGTCTATATTGCGGTTGGTCATACCTGCCTGAACCCCGAATGATGTTACAAAATCATCATTCCCCACACTATATGAATAGGTTGCTGCAATGTTATTTTTTACAAGGTATGCTGTACCTTCACTGCTGCGGTTAAAAATAAGTCCAACCCCACCGCCAAAACTCGGGATGTTGATGTCGGCAGAGGCACTCATATAGTTGAGGTTTTCTCCAAGGCCCGACCATTGGTTTCGGTAAATGAGGTTCATTCTGATGTCGCCTTCAAACTGGCCGGTGAGCGAAGGGTTAAGGTAAAGTGGCTCATTAAAAAATTGTGAATAGATATGATCCTGCGCCCTGGCCTGTAACAGGAACAGGCAGGTTATCATCATCGATGGGAAGCTCCATCTTTTAACTCTTTTTAAGGCGCCCATCATTACCGTATTAAATTAATTATGCCCGTACGTTTGGGTGCCGAACCATTAAAACTCATTCCTGTCCAGGGAATGCCATTTTCCATTTGTACGTCTATTTTCCAATAATAAACGCCTTGTTGTACTGGCGTACCCCTAAAGGTTCCGTCCCAGCCTTCGGCAGGGCGGCCATTTTCCAGTTTGGTGGTCTCCCAAAGTACCTCGCCCCATTTGTTAAATATAGTCATTCTCCAGGATGAAATACCAGAACCTTTTGCTTTAAATTCCCTCAAAGCTGGTGTAGAACTGGCAGGAATAAAGGAATTTGGCACAAAAACATAACCGGGTATACCTGTAATACGTACAGTTTTAGTAACGGTAGCTGTGCAGCCTGTAGCATTCTCCACTTTTAATTTTACCTGATAACTTCCCGTATCTGCATACGTATGCGCCGGGTTTTTTAAGACTGAGGTTACACTGCCATCTCCAAAATCCCATTCCCATTTTGTAGGGGTATTGGTACTCTCATCCTGGAAATTGAAAGTATAATTTGGGATGTTGATGACCGTGCCAGGAAGCACATTAAACTGTGCCAATGGGGCCGGCTGTATGCGGATGAGCTGAGAACGCTGAAGTACAGCAGGACAATTTTGATTATTTACCGCAGTAAGTGTTACCGTATAAAATTCTTGTGTACCGCTATACACATGCGGAGGTGGGTTTCTCAGTGTAGATTGTGTACCATCTCCAAAATCCCAGGTGTAAGCTGCCGCTCCTGTAGTGTTGTTGGTAAAACGAACGGTTAAACCAGGGCAGCCACTGGTCAAATCCGGTTCAAAAGCAACATTTGGCTGCGCATATACGGTAACGCCCAGCGTTTTGGAAATACCGGTAGGTGTACAGGAATTAAAGGCTGTAACTGTAATGGTATAATTACCCCCGCTGGTGTAAGTATGTGGTGGTGGAGGAAGTGATGTGGGTCCAATGACCTCGCTGCCATCCCCAAAATCATAAGTATATTGGGTAGCGCCAAAAGAGTTGTTGCGCAGATTTACCACGTGCGGTGCGCAGCCCTGCAGTTCCGGGCCATCTACAGCCATTTGCACATTAATGGTTTGTGGGGAAACTAAAATGGTAGCCTGGTTAGACGCCGGATTGCCGCCGCAGGAATTGCTGGCCGACATCGACACTATAAATGAGCGGTTGGTAGTGCCATTGTTAAAATAAGTGTGTTGCACGGTATCTTTTGTAGTTACAGTTCTTAAAGCTGAGCCATCCCCAAAGTTAATCACATAGGTATTTGTTTCTCCTGCCGTAGTGTTGGTAAAAGTAACCAGCATTGGTGCGCAGCCAGTGGTTCTGTCCGGTGTTAAACGCGGCACAGGTTTTACCTTAATGCTGATGTTCTGTTCTGGAGTTGTACTGGTTCCACAAATGGTAGTTACGGTAAGTTTAACTTTGTAAATAAGGTCATTTCCGGCAGGATCTGCAGGATAGGGATGAGGAGCTGGGTTCCTTTGCGTTGACGCTGGACTTCCGTCACCAAAATCCCAGGAATAGGTTGCGCCTGCTATATCAGGTGTGGTATTTGTAAAAGTTACCGTTGTTGCGCCACAGCCCGAAGTTGTACTGGGTGTAAAGGAAGCTACAATATTTTGGCGGGTTGTAAAATCACGGCTGAGTTCGGCAATAGCACAACCCAGACTGCTGGTTACCTGTAATTTAATACTTACGGTTCTATTGTTGTCGGTAATTGTATATCCTGGGAAGGCTACTCCTGTGCCAATTGATACCCCATTTGCGTACCAGGTGTAGGTGTCATTGCGGTCTGGATAAGCAGTTGCCGTAATATTTTGGGCGTCTAGTGTAAAAGGTGCGCAGCTGATGTAAGTTGAAGCAGTAAACTCAGCACGCGCATCTGGGTTCACCGTGATGACAATATTGTTACTGATGCTTTGCAGCCCTCCGGCGCATTGTGCACTGCTTACCAATCTTCGGTAGGTCGTAGTAGTGCTTAATGCAGGCGGGGCAAAGTTAATGGCGGTAGCCCCGTCAATATTTACCCAGGTAATTCCATTATCCATACTCCGTTGCCATTGATAAATGAAATTGCCATCAGCTCCCGCAGGTACACTTCCGGTAAAAGCCACAGGTGTGTTACCTGTACAAATTGTTTGTGCATCGTTAATGCTGTTGTTACTAATAGCAGGTAATATGGTTATGGTTGTTGGTGTTGAAGGTACAGCCGCACAGTTTCCACTTTTTACAATCGCGCGAAATTGGGTACTCACAGTCAAGTTGCTATAAGCATAACTACTGGTCATTGCCGCAATACTTTGCCAGGTAAGACCATTGTCTACAGAGCTTTCCCAGCTGATCACAGCACCGGTTTGTCCGCTCAGGTCAATCACGCCCGCATTACTTCCGGCGCATAGGGTAGTGGCCCCTGTGGTAGTGCCTCCTATACTGGCCTGACTTACTGTAATGGTTACATCATCAACTGAAGCGGTACAGCCAAAAGCACTGCTAATCGTCCACCTAAAGGTATAAGACTGTCCGGCTTGCAATCCGCTTACCTGTGTATTATACTGTATATCATCCCCAAAAGTAATACCACTTTGTCCGGAGATCAGTGTCCATTTTCCTGTGCCTACTGTTGGGTTGTTTCCATTCAAGATGTAGGTAGAAGAAATACAAATACTTTCATCAAGCCCGGCATTCGCTACCGTTACAGAGGGCACTATGGTAATGGTAGTACTAACTGCTGTGCCAGTACAATTATTTGCAGATATCGGGGTGATGGTATAGGTTACTGTACCTGCCGTTGTCCCACTGTTAAAAAGCACGTCATTAATTGCGCTGGTCACCGTGGGTAGTGTTCCAGTACTGTTCCCGGTGATGCTGCCAGTTATGGTACTTGTCCAGGTGTACCTGATATTGCTCAGGTTAGCACTTAAGGCAATGGCTGTAGATTGATTGTTACAAATTGTACTGTTTGCTGGTGTTACGGTTACTACCGGATTTGGTGTAACGGTAACTACAAGCGTAAATGGAGCGCCAGTACAACCATCATTGGCCGGGGTAATTACATAAGTTACGGTAGCATTGTTCAGTGCATTTGTATTGGTTAGCATCTCAGTAATCATGTCGCCGCTACCAGAGCTGGCATAGCCACTGGCATTCGCAGTGCCAGTAGCGGTCCAGCTGTAGGTAGTTCCAACTACGCTGGATGTTATGGAATAGTTTAATGCCGTTCCGGTACAAATACTGACCATGTTGGGACTGGTAATGGCAATTTTGGGTTTAATGTTGATGCTAACGTCTTTATTGATCACATTACAAGGTTCTGCTAAAGAGGTCGTAACCCTGAGGGTTAAGGTAAGCATTCCGGCTTCACGTTCTGCAAGGGTAGGGGTATATATAGGGTTCAGCACATTTCTATTGGGATTAAATGTGCCGTTCCCGCCAATCCAGGCGGTGCTTGTTACCGTACCGGTAACGCTGCCGTTCAATTGTACCTGATCAGTAAAACAAATGGGCTGATTTGATGAAACGGTTACCTCAGGTGCTACGGTAAACTTTAATTCCTGACTATCGGTTGAGGTACCGCAATTGTTTTTATGGAATACGGTTACGGTATAGCTGTTATATTCCGTAAACTCTATCTCAGGATATTTTGAATTTGCATTGGTGCCACCTGTAAAAGCATAATTACCTCCTGTAACTGTCCAGGTATAGCTGTCTGCTAAATCCTGTTGCGTGCCGGTCAATATGGTTTTTGTAGAGGTAGCCGTCGGGTTAAAACTGTAAACTCCTTTGTTACACAATTCAATATCTGGAGCTAAAGTAGCTACCGGTGGGCCATTAATGACTATCGTTTGCTCTTCGGTACTCCGCATTCCGCAAGAGGCAGTAGTCACGGATAATTTTACCTTATAAATTCCAGGGCTATTAAAGTTGAATTCTGGTTCAGCACTGCTGGCACTTGTTCCTCCTGTATAGGTTACCGTGCCGCCTGTAACTGTCCACAGGTATGTATTATTTGGATTGCAATTGGCATCTATAATAGAGGTGTTGGTTGGTTTAATCATTCCCGGGGCGCAGGCGGTAATATCCGGATTACCAATAAAATTAAAGGAGGGCTGCGGTGCTGCCTGGATACAAATCTCTCTAAAGTCTTCACTTGGCTGGCAAATGTTGTCGATGTCGTTTTTTGAGACCAGCCTAATGGTGTGGATGCCGGGAGTAGAAAATCCAGGATGGGTGTAAGATTGTGCTGTACTTACTCTTACACCATCTATGTACCATTCATAAATCATTGATAGGGAACAATCGGCATTTGTTCCGGAGGTAGATTTGTTGGTGAAATTAATTGGCGTGTTGAGACATGCTGGCCTAATGGTTACAGGATCTATCAAGGCTACCGGCATGGTATAAATCTTGGGATAAATACTTACAGCAGCTGGTGCACTCTGGCAAAATGGATTGATGGATGTTGCAGACACATTGTAAGAGTTGGTAATGGTATTGCCATTGCCAAGATTTATGGGGGGCCTGCCACAAGAAGTTTGCTGATATGTATGATTTAAGATGCCATCGTTATTTAAAAGGGCACAATGGGTAATGATATCCGTTTTGTTATCCCCCCAGGTTATTCTGTAGGTTGTCCCTGGATAGTTTTCCTGAATCCCGCTTTCACCTGTTGTATTAATTTTATAGGCGATATCTGCCCCAAGCGTACTCCTGGGATCTATACAGCCAAAAGGTGAACCAAAGGATTGAATGTTAATTTTGGACTGGATATTTAACAACAAATAAGATTTGCTGGATTTGATAGTTGTTCCATTAACCAGTCGCTCTCCAGTAACGGTAACGGTATAATAGGTCTGGTCTATGCCTGTTAAGGCGTAAGTGCCATCGCCCAGAAGGGGATATTCTTGTGTTGTACCTGTTTTTTCATTTTTTAAGAACAGTTTTTGAACAGTAGGCGAAGAACTGTTGTTGACTAAATCCATGGATTTGTTATCACTTACCGCACTTCCGCACCAGCCAAAAACGGCACCAGCGGATAACACCTGACTTGGAGCAGAAGGATTTACGCCCACAAAAGGACCAGTTCCACTTACAAAATTGATGGTGCCTGGGTATTCGTAAACATTTGCAGGATTGGTGGTTCTAACCTGCAGTTTATAATTACTGCTCACTGCTGTTACAAGCTCAAAGCTTCCATTAATATGGGTAGAAAAAAAGCCGCTTAACGTTCCAATTCTGCGCTGGCCGGTGGTAAAGCTACCATTAGGCGCAGATAGCCATAGTTCAAAGGTGTTGTTTGCGGCAAGACAGGTCGTGTTACTTACAGTGATAGGTACAGAGATGGTGCTTGAATTTGCATAAGGACCGGGATCCACGGTGCCAAAGGTTACCTGTCCTCTTACCTGAAAGGTAAGCAGCATACTTAATAGTATAGCCAGGACAAATAATTTCTTCATTTGGCAGAATACCGGGAATATATCGGTTACTAGCGGAACACTGTAAATGTGAAACTGTTTTGTTTTGGCAAAAAAAAAACCTGCCGCAACGGGCAGGTTTTTAGTGCTTTATACGGGTTGATTTACATCATTCCACCCATACCACCACCACCCATTGGTGGCATAGCAGGCGCATTTTCTTCAGGATCATCGGCCAATACAACTTCTGTTGTCAACAACATAGCCGCAATTGAAGCCGCATTTTCTAAAGCTACACGTCCAACTTTGGTTGGATCAATAACACCTGCAGAAATTAGGTTTTCATAAACATCAGTACGGGCATTGTAACCGAAATCTGCTGTTCCTTCTTTAACCTTCTGTACTACAATAGAACCTTCAATTCCAGCGTTTTCACAAATCTGGCGAAGCGGCTCCTCAATAGCACGACGGATAATCTGGATACCAGTAGTTTCATCGTCATTGATGCCTTTCATTCCGTCTAATGCTTCAATAGCACGGATAAAAGCTACACCACCACCAGCAACAATACCTTCTTCAACCGCAGCGCGTGTTGCATGTAATGCATCATCAACACGGTCTTTTTTCTCTTTCATTTCTACTTCAGAAGCAGCACCTACGTAAAGAACAGCAACACCGCCAGCTAATTTAGCTAAACGCTCTTGTAATTTTTCTTTATCGTAATCAGATGTGGTGGTTTCTATTTGAGATTTGATCTGGTTAACACGGTTTTTGATGTCTTCAGACTGACCAGCACCATTGATTACGGTAGTGTTATCTTTATCAACAACAACTTTCTCAGCAGTACCAAGGTAAGTAAGGTCAGCATTTTCAAGTTTATAACCTCTTTCTTCAGAGATTACAGTACCACCAGTTAAAATTGCTAAATCTTCCAGCATCGCTTTTCTGCGGTCACCAAATCCAGGCGCTTTAACAGCTACCACTTTCAGTGAGCCACGGATTTTATTAACTACTAAAGTAGCTAATGCTTCACCATCTAAATCTTCAGCAATGATCAATAATGGTTTGCCTGTTTGAACCTGTTTCTCTAAAATCGGCAACAATTCTTTCATGTTGCTGATTTTTTTATCGTAAATTAAAATGTAAGGATTTTCTAATTCCGCTTCCATTTTATCCGCATTGGTTACAAAGTATGGAGACAAATAACCACGGTCAAATTGCATACCTTCAACTGTTTTTACTTCAGTTTCAGTTCCTTTTGCTTCTTCAACAGTGATCACGCCATCTTTACCTACTTTAGCCATTGCTTCAGCAATCAGTGAACCAATTACCTCATCATTGTTTGCAGAGATAGAGGCAACTTGTTTGATTTTGTTGTTGTCTTCGCCAACAGTTTGAGACTGTTTTTTCAGGTTTTCAACAACTGCAGTAACCGCTTTGTCAATACCACGTTTCAAATCCATTGGGTTTGCACCAGCAGCTACGTTTTTAATACCTGCAGTTACAATAGCCTGAGCCAATACTGTAGCCGTAGTTGTTCCGTCACCAGCAATATCCGCAGTTTTAGAAGCCACTTCTTTTACCATCTGTGCACCCATGTTTTCGATAGGATCTTTCAGGTCAATTTCTTTGGCAACAGAAACACCATCTTTAGTGATAGAAGGTGAACCGAATTTTTTATCGATAATTACATTACGTCCTTTAGGACCTAAAGTTACTTTTACAGCATTAGCCAAAATATCAACACCTTTTTTCAGGGCATCGCGGGCTTCTACATTATATTTTACTTGTTTTGACATTTCTAGTGTGATTTAATATTATTGAGTTTTTAAAGCTGGTTAAACAACCAATTACAATACTGCGTACAAGTCAGACTCGCGCATGATCAAATATTCTTTGCCTTCGTAAGTAATCTCAGTACCACCGTATTTGCCGTATAAAACAACATCGCCAACTTTTACGTTCAATGGAACCAGGTTACCTGTTAATTCAGCATATTTTCCAGGACCAACGGCAACGATTGTTCCTTGCTGAGGTTTTTCTTTTGCTGTGTCAGGGATATAGATACCCGAAGCTGTTTTTTCTTCGGCAGGAGCAGCTTCAACAACTACTCTGTCTGCAATGGGTTTAATGTTTAAAGACATAACTTATTTTTAATTATATTTTTTTTTAAGGTTTCTGTTATAAGCATCTTATAACACATCTGGCACATCAGTTTCTATGCCAAGAAGATTTTGGCTTGACAAATTTACACAGCCTGTCAGCAATCGCTTTTTATGCAAGAGTTTAAGGTGTCAGAGTGTCAGATACAGAAAAAGCCCGTCAGGATCTCCTAACGGGCTTTTCAATTTTTTAATCGCTACGCTTATTTTACAGGTGTAGTTGCCGGAGCGGATGGAGCTGGCAAACCGCCTATAGGTGATGGAGTAGGTGTTTTATCCAGTTGCTCCTGAATTTTAGAGTCAACCTGGCTACTTCCGCCTGTTTTAGCCATGGTAGTGATGGATAAAGTAACCACAACAACAAGGGCCAGTAAAATCCAGGTGCCTTTTTCTAATACATCTCCTGTACGCTGTACGCCAAACATATTACTGCCTGCACCACCAGTAGCAAGACCGCCACCTTTAGGATTTTGAATCAAAACAAACAGGCCTAAAGCGGCACAAATAATGATGAGTAAAATGGTTAAAAATATCATATCGGGTTATCGTGTTAAATCTTCTTTTTTATAGATTGGATAAGGTCGGCAAAGTAACGGCTTTTTTCTGGAAACTTCAAACTTAATTTTTCATAAGTCTCTAATGCCTTGTGATAAAGCATTTGTTCAATATAGATTTTAGCCAGCGTTTCAGAAACTACGTCATTATGGTCCTCAGCACTCTTACGCGCCTTGTTCTCATTGTCTATTTGTTCTGTCTTTAGCGTACCAATTTGAGGTGCATTTTTGATAAAGGTATCAATAAGCTCAACTTCTTTCGGATCTGCATGTGGTAGCTGTGCTGAATTATTTAAGATCTCCTCTGGATTGAATGGACTTTGAATATGGAAGATGTGTTCTACATATTGCTGCTGCAGGTCATGAGAAGGTTGCTTCTTCACCGTCACATAAGGCTGAAAACTTTGATATTCTTTCCTTGTTTTGGCAAGCCACCATAAGAAGGTGTAAGGCAATTTATCGTCATGATAATTACTTACCCTGTTTTCTTCTGCCGCTTGTACAGGCGCATCGTCCACAACATCTTCTTTGTCTTCGATAATGGGCTCGCTAATTTCTGTGTCCAGCTTTTGCTCAAAAGCAAAGAAGTCGCTGGATACAATGTTCTCCAGTACAAGTTCCTCTTCTTCTGCGGCAATTCGTAAATCTTCAGCTTCAGTTGGCACAGGCATTTCCTGAGCTACTTCTTCAACGGTGTTTTCAGTTTCAACACTGGTAAGGCTTTCTTCTGTATGATATAAATACAGCTCCCCAATTTCATCAAAAACTTCCTGCTCATCAGTTTCGGGACTCAAAAGTGCCTGTTCTGGTATGGTATCTTTTATTTCATCTTCAACTTCAAAAATATCCTCAGCAGGTTTTTTCTCTGCAGGAGCCGCTTCAGGATAGGCTATGATGTTAAATTCTTTGTCGCTGTGTTTAGTCTTGTCAAAAACAATGTTGTGCAGCAACTGTCCGTTGGTATATAAAGCTGCGGTAGCCAATGCTGTTTGCGCTTCCTCCATTCCCATCGTGGCTTTTGCCAGCATTAAATGCAAAGGCTGGTGATAGGGATAGCGCTCAATTAATGATTTTAAAAGAACCGGATCTTCCGTGCTGATGTTTGTAACTTGATTTACCATTGTGCAAAAGCGCGGTTAAAAACATCCTCTGTTAGCTGTGCATTGATATCTTTGATGAGTTGGGGCTGTTGTGCCTCCAGGTTACTTCCCGTAAGGGTAAAGTCTTTATAACGTGAAAATGATTCCTCAAAACTTTGTTTTTCATTGAGGTTATTGGTGTATTTTACGCTAATGGTAATGGTTAACCTACTTGCACCAGTATTCAGCTGTTGCCTGTTGTCTGCCAGGGAAACAGGTTTAATGTCATATCCGGTAATCCGGCCCTCCATTGTTGCGTCGGCATCAGTCTGGCTTAAGCTCAACCTGCTTTGATTCCGGATCCTTGTTTTAAGGTCTTCTGTAAACTGCTGACTTAAATAAGGGATAACCAGGGGTGCATTGTTTTCAAAAAACAGAATGTTAATGGTCTTCATTTCCGCAGGGATAGACGCGCCATTAAGTTTTACCGTACAGGAGTTAAAAAGCCCTGCTATCACTGCCAACAATACAACTATTTTCTTCATCATCAATTGAGGTTCAGTTCTTTAATTTTTCTATATAGCGTGCGTTCTGAAATTCCGAGCTCTTGTGCTGCAAATTTACGTTTACCCTTATGTTTTTTCAAGGCTTTTTTAATCAGGTCAGATTCCTTGTCAATTAAAGATAAGGATTCTTCTACCTCTTCCGCATCATGGGCATAATTATAATCTACAGGGCCACCCGGGGCAGGCTTTTTAATCGTCAGCGGACCATCACCAAAATTCTGGTCTACCTCCTGATAAAGCTGGTTGATGTAATGCGGGTTATCTTCCATAATGTGTGCGGTATTGCCACCGTTTTGAATAATTTCAGCCACCAGTTTTTTCAGTTCCATCATATCCTTTTTCATGTCAAACAACACTTTATAAAGGATATCACGCTCTGTAAAATCTTCTTTATTTGTCCCGTTGATGGCCATCGGTAAATTCGTAGCGCTTTCATTGGGAATGTAATTCAGTAAAGCTGCAGCAGTAACATTCCGGTCTTTTTCCAGTACACAAACCTGCTCTGCTATGTTTTTTAGCTGCCTTACATTTCCCGGCCAGCTGTAGTTACTCAGCATTTGGATTGCATCGGGCTCCAATTGTATTCCGGGGCTCCTGTACTTGTCACTAAAATCAGCAGAGAATTTTCTAAATAACAGATAAATATCTTCTTTGCGCTCATGCAGGGCAGGGATGCGCAAGGGAACTGTATTTAAACGGTAATATAAGTCTTCACGAAATTTACCAGATTTTACCCTGTTGTATACATCAACGTTGGTTGCAGCTACAATCCTCACATCGGTTTTTTGAACTTTAGATGAACCAACGCGAAGGTATTCGCCGCTTTCCAGGATACGCAATAAACGTGCTTGTGTACCCAATGGTAATTCTGCCACTTCATCTAAAAAGATAGTGCCTCCATTAGCCACCTCAAAATAACCTTTACGTGCTTCATGTGCACCGGTAAAAGAGCCCTTTTCATGGCCAAATAATTCAGAGTCTATGGTTCCTTCAGGAATGGCGCCACAGTTCACGGCAATAAAAGCGCCATGCTTACGCGTGCTCATCTGATGAATGATGTGGGAGAACACCTCTTTACCACTTCCGCTTTCGCCAGTAATCAGTACCGACATATCCGTCGGTGCAACCTGTCTTGCAGTATCTATCGCCCGGTTCAGCAGCGGAGAGCCGCCAATAATACCGAACCTGTTTTTTATGTCTTGTACGTCCAAAATAAGTTAAATTGAATTAAACATTAGCTGGTTCTTCAACTGCTACAACACCCAGTAGCGTAGCAGAAGTACAGCGGTCAATATAAACGTTTACGTATTGACCCGGCGCTATGCCTGCAGTTGCAGGAAATACAACCATCGCATTCTGATCGTTCCTTCCGCAATAATCCAGGTCTGATTTTTTTGAGGTTCCCTCCACCAGGATGCGCATAGTTTTTCCAACAAACTGTTGCAGCCTGTATAAAGAGGAGTTCTGCTGTTTTACCAAAATCTCTGCAAGTCTGCGTTTTTTCACCTCCTCAGGAATGTCGTCTGGAAGTTTTCTTGCGGCTAAAGTTCCCGGTCTTTCAGAATAGCTAAAGGTAAAAGCAAAATCATAACCTACGTAATCCATCATGCTCAATGTTTCCTGATGCTCTTCTTCTGTCTCCGAGCAAAAACCGGCAATAATATCTGATGAAATTGCGCAACCCGGAATAATCCTTCTAATGGCATCAATTCTGTTCATATACCATTCACGGGTATAAGTGCGGTTCATCAAATCCAGGATCCTGCTGCTGCCAGACTGTACAGGCAGATGTATGTAGTTGCAAATGTTATCGTATTTGGCGATGGTATACAATACCTCGTCAGTAATGTCTTTAGGGTGTGATGTAGAAAACCTGATCCTCAGGTCGGGACTAATTAAAGCTACTTTTTCCAGCAATTGGGCAAAGTTTACTTCTATTTCGCGTTTGTCTTCAGTTAAGGCAACAGCAGCTGTCTGCTCTGTAACCAAATCAGCACCTTTCCACTTGTAAGAGTCTACATTTTGACCAAGCAGGGTCACTTCTTTATATCCCATATCAAATAAGCCCTGTGCCTCTGCTAAAATAGAATGTGGATCACGACTCCTTTCGCGGCCTCTTGTAAAAGGAACCACACAAAAAGAACACATGTTATCACAACCCCGCATAATGGAAATAAAAGCCGTAATTCCATTACCGTTTAAACGAACAGGGCTAATGTCTGCATAGGTTTCTTCACGTGAAAGTAATACATTAATGGCCTTATGCCCGCTCTCAACCTCAGCTAATAATTGTGGCAATTCACGGTAAGCATCTGGTCCAACTACTACATCTACCAATTTCTCTTCATCCAGGAATTTAGATTTTAAACGCTCGGCCATACACCCTAATACGCCTACAATCAATTTCGGATTTCTTCGTTTCTCAGCACCAAATTGCGACAATCGGTTTCGCACGCGCTGCTCTGCATTTTCCCGGATAGAGCAGGTATTTATAAAAACAACATCTGCTTCTTTATAATCACCAGTAGTTTCAAAACCCTGGTCAAACAGGATAGAGGCTACAATTTCGCTGTCTGCAAAATTCATCTGGCAGCCATAACTTTCAATGTAAAGCTTTCTTCCATTGCGTTTTAGAGGTGCATCAGTCACTAAAGCCTCCCCCTGGCGTCCTTCATCGTGTGTCTTATCTGCTAGCTGTAGGTCAATCATATTTATACCGTTGTTACGAATTTCAAAAATACGGAAATAAATTTATAAATGACAAAGTGGCAGAATTATTGCAATTGATCCATATAAATCAAAACTTATGAGCTTGGAAAAATCTGTTAAAGGAAGTAAAAGAAAGATTTGGATATGGGTTGGATCTATTGTAGCCGTATTGCTGGTATTAGTTGGTGCTGCTGCACTTTATTTGAGCGCCAAATGGAAACCCTTGCTTACAGAAAAAATACAGACTGCCGTATATGAGGGCTCTAAGCATCTATACCGGATTGATTTTAAAGACATACACCTTAACCTGCTCACCGGAAGTGCCAGAATAGATAGTGTAAGGTTTATGCCAGATACTGCAGTATTCAACCGCTTAAAGCAAATTAAACAGGCGCCTACCCATTTGTTCCAGATAAAGCTTGCCCATTTACAGTTCAGCAGAATTGGGATTTTAAAGGCCTATTTCAAAAAGAGGGTAGAAATGAATGCGATAGTATTGGACCAGCCTTCTATCAATGTGATTTACAACAAGGTTTCCAAAAAGCCAGATACGGTTAAGGATAAGAAAACACTGTACGAGCAAATTTCCAAATCATTGAAATCTGTACATATAAAATCTATACAGATCCTGGATGCAGATTTTGACTACATTAACGGGGCGACTTCCAAAACACTCAATTCGGTGAAACACTTAAATGTGAATGTAAAAGACCTGCTGATAGATTCGCTCTCTCAATATGATACCAGCCGCTTTTACCTTACTAAAGACATTACGTTTGAACTTGCCGGCTACCGCTCTTTAAGTAAAAATAAAATGTATACCACAAAGGTGGATACGATTAAAGGCTCTGCTGCAGCTAAAAATCTGGAAATTACCGGACTTCAAATGATCCCCATGTATCCTGATTTGAAATTTAGCAGGATGCAGAAGGTGCAAAAGGACAGGTACGATTTGCTGTTTCGGAAAATAGAACTGAGCGGAGTAGACTTTATCCTGCTAAATACCGAAGGTAACCTGCATGCTTCTTCGCTTAAAATAGGCCCGGCAACGGTAAAGATTTTTATGAACAGGGAATTGCCGCCAACCACACAAAATAAGGGAAGTAACTTTCCGCATATGGCTTTAAGAAAATTGCCTTTACCGGCCATCATTGATACCTTAAAACTACAAAATGTAGACGTGGCTTATACAGAGTATGACCCTATTGCTCAAAAGAGAGGTACTATTGAATTTGATCAACTTTCCGGTAATATCCTGAATGTAACCAATGATTCTTTGAAGCTAAGCGTAAACAATCATGCGGTTGCTAACCTGCATACGCTATTACAGAAAAAAATCAACGTAAATGTGGCCATCAATTTTAACCTTACTGCCCCAAATGGCGCATTTAGCTACAGTGGAACGATGGGCGCTTTTGATATGAAGACATTAAATCCTATAGCAAAGGCACTTGGACTTATTGAAATCAATAGTGGAAAGGTTAATAAGGTTGCTTTTGATATTCAGGGTAATACTTCTGGCTCCAAAGGTCTGGTTCAATTTAATTACACCGACTTGAATATCAAATTGCTAAAAGCAGGTGAGGAGGGCGAGCCCGTTAAAAAGAAAGGCCTTTTGTCGTTTTTAGCCAATGCACTTGTGGTAAAAAATGACAATCCCGATAAAAATAAGCCTGCGCGCACAGCCAACATCACTTTTGTAAGGCCTCCTTCTGCTTCTTTTTTCAACCTCATGTGGAAAAGCGTATACCTGGGCATACGTGAAATTGTAGGCATTGGCATCGTTCCTGTTAAAACACCTCAGCAAAAACAAGAGCAAGTAGAAGATAAACTGGAAGAAAGGAAACAAAAACGGGCGGAGAAAAGGGAGGAAAAGGAGAAAAAACGCAGGGAAGCAAAAGAAAAGAAAGAGTAAATTCGTATATTGGGAAATAAAATGAATGCTCCGTATGGTTAAAAGCTCCCGAAAAACGTATAAAGGCATAAAATGGGCAGCAGGCCTAATTGTTTTTACGGTGATATCGGTGCTTGGTGGCAGCTGGCTCATTTCCATTAGGCTGAAGCCCCTTATCACTTCGGAGCTCAAGAGCTTGATCCTCAAATCTACAGATAGTCTTTATCATGTAGAATTTTCAGATGTAAGGACCAATATTCTTACTGGTAATGCTGTATTTACCAATGTAAAAATCATTCCGGATACCAGGATACTTCAAAAACTGATTTTGCTTAAAAAAGCACCTAATAATAGTTATAGCATCCAGCTTAAACGAGTTGTCATTCAGGGCTTCCATCCTTTTAAACTCTGGGGGGCAAGAAGGTTAAATATAGATCTTATGCTGTTTGACAGGCCCACTATTGTTATGAGTAATAAACAGCTTGATTTTAATGATAATAAGCCACCAAGGCCATCCAAATCGCCATATCAATATATTAAAGCTCATTTAAAGGAGCTAAGGGTAGCCACCGTTGCCTTTAGGGACATTAAGTTTACGTATGTTAATAACAACCTCCCAATGCCTGTAGCGGATGAAGTTGATAAGCTCAACATTACCCTGTCCGATTGGTTAATTGATCCGGGTTCTGCTGAGGATGAAACGCGTTTTTACCTGCTTAAGGATATCAGTCTCAATTTAAATGATTACCAATACGCCACACCAGATAGCCTGTACCATGTAAATATGAATGAGTTAAACTTTCGGGCATCTTCAGGTAAAATCAGCATCCGGCAGTTTGGTCTTGTTCCCCGTTACGGTGAAATGGAATTTGGGAAAAAAGTAGGTTACATAAAGGAACGTTACAACATTCAAATGAGTAACATTAGTCTTGAAGGTGTTGATTTTCCTTTATATGTATCTAAACAGGAATTGTTTTCTAAAGAAATGAGGATCAGTAATGGTTTTGTAGCGGTGTTCAATAACAATGAACTTCCAAAGAATAAAACTTCTAAAAGCGGCAAATATCCTCACCAACTTTTTCAGGCTGTAAAAGGACTCATTACTATACAGCAGCTTAAGGTAGAAAATATTAACCTCAGTTATGCTGAGTTTGACAAGAGGAGTCAGCAGCGGGGAATCATTACTTTTGACAATACTTCGGGCACCTTTAGCAATGTTACCAATTCTGCAAAATATAAAAGTGCTAATCCCATTATGGATGCCAGCTTAAATAGTTACCTGATGGGTAGGGGTAAGCTAGCTGTAAATTTTAAGTTTAACCTGAATGCAAAAGATGCTGCATTTAGTTATAATGGGATTTTAACCGATATGAATGGCAGGTCTTTAAATAAAATTACCAAGCCCCTTGGGATGCTGCAAATTCGCAGTGGATATGTAAATAAACTTGATTTCGATATTCAGGCCAATGACCAGCTGGCCACTGGCAAAGTAAATTTTGCCTATCAGGATTTAAATGTGGGCTTGTTAAAAAAAGTGGAGGGAAAAGACAACCTGGTCAAATTGGGCTGGATCTCTTTTCTTGCCAACCAGATGGTCATCAACAGCGATAATCCAGATCGCCATACTGGTCGTTTTTCTGCAGCCTCAATTCATTATCAGCGGGTGCCTACTGCCAGTTTCTTTAGTTTTGTATGGCATACACTTTTTGAAGGTATTAAGTATAGTGTTGGTCTTACGGCAGAAAAAAAGGCGAAGATCTCCGGTCAGATTGCTCAATTTAAAAAAATTAAGGCTGATCGTGATCTCCGCCGTAAGCTTAGGCAGCGCCGTAAGCTAAAGGATGCTACAACAGGGTATTAAAGTATGGTATTCCATCCAAATTCATCCGGCGCAAGTCCGTAACGGATGTCATTTAGCGTTTTAGCAATACTATTAGAGATATTGTCTGGCGTAGATACCGGAAGGACATAAGATTTTCCATTGTATCCGATTTCGCCAATTGGTGTTACAGTTGCTGCAGTTCCTGCTGCAAAAGCTTCTGTTAAACTTCCGTTTTCAATTCCTTCAATTACTTCTTTTACACTTACCCTTCTTTCTTCTACCGCAATCCCTGCTTTTTTTGCCAGTTGCAGAATGGTATCGCGCGTTACGCCATCCAGCACAGTGCTTCTTACCGAAGGTGTAATTAGTTTGCCATCCATTACAAATAATAAATTTGCAGTGCCAGCCTCTTCAATAAACTCGTGGGTTACAGCATCTGTCCAAATTAGCTGGTCAAAACCTTCTTTTTGCGCTTCGGCAAAAGGATGTAAAGAACGGCCATAATTACCAGCTGTTTTTGCATATCCTACACCACCCTCATCGGCACGTGTAAATTCAGTTTCTATTTTAACTTTTAAAGCTTTAGTATAATACGGACCGGTTGGTGTAGTCAATAATGCGAAAGTATACTGATCTGATGGTCTTACGCCCAGATATGGGTCTGTAGCAAACATCACCGGACGGATATATAAAGAATAGCCATCTTGTGCCGGCACCCATTTCTCATCAATTTCAATCAATGCAGCAATGCCTTGCATAAAAATGTCTTCAGGAATAGCTGGCATAGACATTCTTGCCGCAGATTTGTTAAAGCGTTCAAGATTTTTATTCGCACGGAATACGCTAATTTTTCCATCAGGCTGGCGGTACGCCTTCATTCCTTCAAAAATAGCTTGTCCGTAGTGTAAGGCAGAAATTGCCGGGCTCATAGGGATAGGTCCGTATGGTAAAACCTGCAGGTTGCCCCAGGCGCCATCGTTATATTCCGCAATAAACATGTGGTCAGAAAAGACCTTTCCGAAAGGCAGTTGAGCAAAATCAGTTTCGGTTAATCTGGTTTCTGTTATTTTAGTTATGCTGATGTCTAATATTTCGTTCATATGACTGGTATTGATTTGCAAATTTAAGAAAAATCATGTTTTACTTCGCTAAATCTTTGAGTACGCTAAGTACCCAGCTTTTCCCCCATTCTTCCATTTGGGTTTCAGTCCATAGAAATGGGTAAAAGATTCGCTTCTGAAAACGTGGAGGCAGGTATTTCTGCCAGTTGGTGCCTCCCGTTGCTGCAATGTCTACAGGATCACGTTCCAGGTATCTTACGGCAGATTTGTAATGAGACAGCGGCCATTCAACATTCACATAGAAGTCAAGGTGCCTAAGCTCTTCCGCAAGCTCAGTTACGTCCTGGCCTTCAGCGGCAAATTTATGGTACAAAGCTGTAAAATTGCTGTACTCGCGGTCTTTTGCCAGCTGCAAAAATGTGGCTGCATACTTCTTAACAAACTGTTTCAGCGTCAGCGTTTGTTTGCCACTTGCCAGTTCTGTAGCGCCAAATTTCCAATATATATATTCAAATTGCTCTTCAATAGTGGCATTAGCCAGTTCTTCCCGCTTGCTTTTATCTACTAATCGGTTAAAATTAGTGGCACTGATCTCAATCATGCGGTACTGGCCCGACTGAAAACCAGAAGCTGGTAATAAAGACATCCTGAACTTAAGGAACTGCTCTTTTTCCATACCATTTACCATGACTTCAAAAGAGGTGGTCAGGGCGTTAAAATAAGAGTTGATCCTTTTTATCCGGGCTATAAAAAATGAAAGCGTCAGTTCTTCGTGCTCTGCAATTTGCCTGCATTCATGTAAGGAAAGCTTAAAGTAAAGCTCCGTAATCTGATGGTACATGATGAAGATTTCTTCATCAGGGAAAGGTGTTTTAGGGTTTTGTAAACTCAATAACGTATCCAGATGGATGTAATCCCAGTACGTTAAAAAGTCGGCGTACAATAGTCCGTCCAGATATGCCGACATATCCTGGCCCATCGCCTCGTATTTTTCCTGTAACTTATCTAGTTTTTCTTTAATTTGAGGAGTTAGTTCCATGCCGGCAAAGTTATACTAAACGTTTTGAAATATTAATATAGCACCCTGAATTTTATCGTCTGCTCTATTTTCTTAAGTGATTTAAATACCTGCTGATCGTATTCGGCATTTACATCGGTAATTACATAACCTATGCTGGCATTGGTCATTAAGAACTGACCTACAATATTGATGTTATGTTCTGCAAAGGTTGTATTCATCTGCGCCATAATACCCGGCACGTTATGGTGGATGTGAATTAAACGGTGCGATTTATCAATTCGGGGCAATTGCAGGTTAGGGAAGTTAACACTCATGTAGGTAGTGCCCGTATTCATAAAATCAATCATTCTTTTAGGGATGAAGTTCGAATTTCTCGGGTTGTTTTTAGCATCGTCAAATACCACAATTCCCATTGCCGTACAGGCTTGGGTATCCAGTTTTTTCGCATTGCCCAGGTAACCGATGGTTTTAAGTTTAACCGCTGCTTTTAATTGTTCAGGTTCAATTTTTACACCATCCTCCAGTAGCAACATGTGCACATCTGCCACATACTTTTCTTCAAATGTGGTTTTATGGCGAACAGAAAAGCCATCTTTTCTAAGTAAACTAATGCTTTCCTCTGCTACACCTTCGCCAACAATGAGGCACAGAATCCTGTTTTTTGGGTATGAAATGGCCCTTGGTAAGTTGTTTACATATAAAAACTCGTCAAAACTTGGCGTAACATGATCAGCACGTTTTACAATACTTTCCCTGGCAATATTTTCTGTAAAGGCGTAAAACTTCTTAATCAACCCACTTTCCCGAAGCTGAAAGTCAGAATAACCATCACCAATTCCATATAAATTTCCTTCCAGGTTCATCTGGCTAATCAATTTAACTTTTCCTCCCTCTTCACTTAGCGGATTTGCATGGTCATAATCAATAATCTTCCCATCACCAGTAGTCACAAAGGTATTGGCATAGATGTTTTCTTTTTTAATGTGGTATTGACTTACCACAGGGATGATAAACTCCTTAAATCCACCAGATACAATCAGTACTTCATCAGCATGTTTTTTAAAGAATTCGGCATTTCTCGAAAAAGAGAGAGATACTTTTTTCTTTAAATGTTTAATCAACTGCTTCAAATGATCTTCTGTAGCTTCCAGTAATTTTACCCGCTGGGCCAAACTTTCACTAAAAGACAACTTACCTTCCATAGAAAGATTGGTGTAATCTTCAATTTTCTTATAAATAGCTTCTCTGTCAGGGTGTTTTTGCAGTGAAATTCTAGCCAGTTCGTCTAAAGCCTCAACCTGTGTAAATGTACTATCAAAGTCAATGATGTAAGTATTCTTTTGCTTCATGTTTATGTGTTCCTCAGCGCCGTGCAAACTTCTTTAATGGTTTGCTGTAGCGGTTTAAATTCTATTCCTGTTGTTTGTTTAATTTTTTCGTTACTGTAAATGCTTGTAGTAAGACTGCTTTTTACAGTCGCTTTAGTCAAAGGAGATGGTCTGCCTGTGACTAATGACGCTATCTTCACTAACCGCCAGGCTAAAGCCAGCTTCCAGGGTTGAGCTTCTCTTGTCGGTCCTTTTAAGCCAAATCCCTGGGCAATTGCGCTAAATAAATCTTTATAGCTGATGTTTTCTGCCGAAACCGTATAGCGCTCACCTGAATTTTCGCTGTTCATCAAAAAGATCATACATTTGGCAACATCGCTTACGTCAACAAAGCCGGTACTGCCACTGGTATAGTAAGAGAGGCCGTTTTTAACCATTTTAAACAAAGTGCCACTTCCCTTATATCCGGCAGCTGCACCAATAATTACAGAAGGGTTCACAATCAGGGCATCTAAGCCTTCGGCAATGCCTCTCCAAACCTCCATCTCGCCTTCATATTTAGAAATGGCATAAGTATGCGCCTCCGAATCGTAGTCCCAATAGTCATTTTCGGTAATTGGCCTGCCTTTTTTTGCCAGACCCAGTGCCGCTACAGAACTTACATGTAGTAGCCTTATACCCAATTCAGCACATAAGTTCACCACATTACTGGTACCCTCTATGTTTACCCTCAGCAACTTCATCTTGTCGGCCGGGTTAAATGAAATTATTGCTGCACAATGGTAAACTTGCGAAATTCCCTCCATAGCATCTTCAAGGGCAGAAAGGTCATTGATGTCTGATGTCGCCCATTCAATCATGGTGTTATCCACAAGTAAAACAGGTACAGCAGCATTACTGCGTTTGATTGCACGAACCCGGATCCCCTGCCCGGTCAATTGATGGATAAGCTCCGCACCTAAAAATCCAGTAGCCCCGGTAACCAGTATCATTTCATCTGTTTGTTTTTTTGTAGTCATTTGTCAGATGGAGTTACCATGCTTAAAAAATATTTAAACACGGGCGGTTCATTTTTTTTAGGATGTTCATTAATATATGGGCTCAAAAATAGATATTTGAGCCCATAGATTATATTACTTTATGTCCTTATCAGATTTTTTTTCTCCCTTAAGCCTTGACGAAATCACCCCAAAACAGGGATTCTTGACCAGTCAGTTAGGATTAAAGGCCAGTTTTTACACAGATGAATTTCCGGAACTGGAAGAAAATACCTGGGATATTGCCATAGTTGGAGTACAGGATGACCGCGCTTCAGTAAACAATAGTGGCTGTGCACTGGGGCCTGACTATTTCAGGTCGCAATTTTATCAGTTAAATGAGGGTGCATTCAATAGCAAAATCATTGACCTCGGAAATATTAAGGCGGGGGCAGCAATATCTGATACCTATATCGCCTTAAAAATGGTAGTAACCGAGCTCATTAAGCTAAATATTGTACCTGTAATTATTGGCGGTGGACAAGATTTGACCTATGCACAATACCTTGCTTACGAAGATCTGGAACAAAAGGTAGACCTGGTTGTCATAGACAATAAATTTGATTTGGATGAGGATGATGAAGAGGGTATCGCCGCACGTTCTGATACTTACTTAAATAAAATTTTTCTGCACCAGCCCAACTACCTCTTTAACTTTAGTAACCTTGGCTATCAAACTTATTTTGTGAACCAGGAAAGTTTAAAAGTGATGAGCAAACTGTACTTTGATGTCCATCGTTTAGGCGAGTTTTCTGCAGATATTTCTGCAGCAGAGCCCGTACTGCGCAATGCCAACATGATTAGTTTCGACATTTCTGCTATAAGGTCTTCTGATGCTATCGGTAATGCCAATGCCAGTCCAAATGGTTTTTATGGCGAGCAAGCCTGTCGCATAGCCCGCTATGCCGGAATGAACGACAAGTTAAGCTCCATTGGCTTTTATGAATTTAATCCTGCTTACGATAAAAGTAGTCAGACCGCCATGTTACTGGCCCAAATTGTTTGGTATTTTATAGATGGCTTTTACAACCGTAAAAAGGATTTTCCACTAAGTCCCAAATCACAATACCTCATATACCGCACTACGCTCAGTGATGGTACAGGTGAGATGTTATTTGTAAAAAGCAAAAAATCTGATCGCTGGTGGATGCAAATCCCTTATCCTACAGGGCTGTCAAAAAACGAACGCTATCATTTGGTGCCGTGTTTATATAGCGATTACCAGACCGCAGTTAATGGCGAGATGCCTGACCTTTGGTGGCGTACTTTCCAAAAGCTGCTCTAGTGCTACCGATAATTTTTGTGCAGAATTAAAAAGCTGGTCTTTTCTTTCTTCTTCAATGGTACGTTCCAATTTCCCTGATAGGTAATCTTGGCTGGCAGCTTCACTTCATTTAGATAACTCATTTCAATGTTCATCTGCACATCAAAGTTAAACAGCATGTTGCCGTATTTCATGTCTACATAACGACCCAGGATTTCAAAGTTACGTTTGTCAAAAATCGTGACGAGTTCTTTGATCATCAATCCATCTTTTGTCCAGCTGCTCAGGTCTGGTTTCAGCGCTACTTTAAAGTGATATACAGGGATGCTGTCCAGGTATGTCGCATTGCTAAAGGTATAGTTATAATACTGCCGCATATTGGCTGTAAATATCTCAGTTTTACTGCCGATAAAGGGGATACCCTTCACAGGTCTGCCGGGTGCAAAAATCAATGTTTTCAGCTTGTCCTTATATCCGGAGTTTTTATCTTGTGTTTTGGATTTTGAGTCTTCAGTAGGATAAGGGCTCGACTTGCCAAAATCTGACTGGTAAGCATTCATAAAAATATGGTTAAACAGCTCTACAGTATATGACTGGTATTTGCCATCTTTCTTATACACTTTTCCGCTATCCTGCTTAACCAGGTAGCTGATCTTCTGCGGAGCAAGTGCCATGTGTGCAATCTTGCGATATAAACGTGCGGCTAACTTGTCTTTTTTGTCAAAAGTGTAAATGCGGTGCTCGGCAATAAAGTCGTACTTTTTCATGCTGCGGAAAGCACTGTAAAAACTGGTATCAGCCATTATTGCGTTGATAAACGTTTCCACACTTAATTTCTGTGCCTGAATGTTTACGGCATCATCTAATTGAATAGTTTGCAGCGTGTCAGGATTAAAGCGACTAATTTCCTGTGTAAAAGCAGTTTCCGGAAAAGGCAGGAGGCAGAGTACTAAAAGCCTGTAAATACTTTTCATCTGCGCCTGATCCTGTTAATTTCCCAGTTGCTTCAATGCAATATAGGCCATTAATCCTGTAGATATTTTCAGGGCATCTTCATCTACATCAAAGTTGGGTGTATGTACAGAATAGGTGCTGCCCTTTTCGGCATTTCCTGTTCCAAGCCTGTAAAAGCAAGCATCAGTAACTTGAGAATAATAGGCAAAATCTTCTGCTGCCATCCAGATGTCAAGGTCAATTACATTCTCTTTGCCTAAATAATCTTCGGCAAAACTACGTGCATTGCCAGTTAGCACCGGCTCATTGATTAAAAATGGATAACCGTCATGAATGTCAAACTCACAGCTTCCACCCATGCTTTCTGCAATGCCTTCAGCCATTTTTTTCATTAACCTTTTAGCTTCCTTACGCCATTCCTCGTTTAAAGTCCTGAAAGTCCCTTCCATTTTTACCTCATTAGGAATGATGTTCGTGGCGCCCATGGCCTGTACTTTTCCAAATGAAAGTACTGATGGCAAACGTGGATCTGCATTGCGACTCACAATTTGCTGTAAAGCCACAATTATATGCGCAGAAATGAGCACCGGATCTATATTTTGTTGTGGTTGGGCACCATGGCCACCTTTGCCTTTAACTGTTACATAAAGTTCATCCGTACTGGCCATATAAATGCCAGATCGGAAACCTACTTTTCCCGTTTCGATGAACGGCATTACATGCTGTCCAACAATATGCTGTGGTTTAGGATTTTCAAGTACGCCCTCTTTAATCATGATGCTGGCACCACCAGGCAACAGTTCTTCACCGGGCTGAAAAATCAGCTTAATGGTTCCGCCAAATTCTGCTTTTAGCTGATTTAAGATATGGGCTGCTCCTAGTAAGGAAGAGCTGTGTACATCATGTCCGCAGGCGTGCATAACGCCTTTGTTTTTTGAAATGTACGGTTTGTCATTGGCTTCCAGAATGGGTAGCGCATCCATATCAGCACGGAGGGCAATTACTTTATCTGAGGGTAAATCACCTTTTATCAAGCCTACAACGCCCGTATTTGCTAAAACAGTAAAGGGGATTCCCCATCCCTGAAGTTTCTCCTGTATAAAAAGTGAAGTTTCAAATTCATTAAAAGACAATTCAGGATTGGCATGGATGTGTCTGCGATAGGCCACTACATCATAGAATATTTCTGCTGCTAACTGCTGTATTTGATCTTTTATTGCCATCACTTCTAATCTAAATCTGGTGCGTTAATTTTTTCCTTAAAAATAAACAAGGTTGGGTAGGCTCCTTTGAGTTCATTCATTAAAGCCTGGGCTTCCAAGCGTGTGCGGAAATCTCCCGCCCGTAGGTAATAATTAGGCTCCTTATAGGTAATGTAGGTGTTTAACTTTGGATAATCTGTCTTAAAATTAGACTGTTGCCTATACATTTCCCGCCGGTCTGAACCATAAAAAATTTGAACTCTGTAGCCCATTTGAGAGACTACAGGTCCATTTTTTTTTACCCGGTTATCAGCTTTTTTACTCAGTTCAAGCCTCCTTGCAATCAAACTATCAATTGAAGGATCTTTTACTTCGGTTACTATACCCTTTGTTTGGGCGCTGAGTACCGCTGTAAAACAGCATAAAAAAGTACTAAGCCATAGTTTCATTACAATCCTGCGCCGTGGCAGTTTTTATATTTCTTCCCACTTCCACAAGGACAAGGCTCATTTCTGCCTACAGTAACCTCCTTGCGGATCGGTTGCTGTGGTACGGCTTCGCGGGTGTCTTCCATTTGCATTTCGCCGGCACCTGCCTGTGAAAATTCTGGTTTAGACATCTGAAGACGGCTTGGTGCCTGCGGCGCCTGTGCCTCTCTTACCTGTCCCGCATCCTGATGTACCGGAATACCACCTTTATATAAGAAACTCACCACTTCTTTATTTACGGCATTCAACATGTTTTTGAACAGGTTAAATGCTTCCATTTTATAAATGATCAATGGATCTTTCTGCTCATAAACTGCGTTTTGTACAGATTGTTTCAACTCGTCCATTTCACGCAAATGCTCTTTCCAGGATTCATCGATCAAACCGAGTACAATAGTTTTTTCAAATGCTTTGGTAACCTCACGGCCATTGTTGTCTATAGCGGTTTTTAACCCAACAGGAACCTGGATACTGCGGATGCCGTCTGTAAATGGAACAACAATTTGTTCTACCTGCTCACCACGTTCTTCATAAACCTGATGTAATACCGGCATGGCCTGGTTGATGATGTTTTCTGATTTACGGGCGTAAAATACAGATGCCTCCTCAAACAACTTGTCTGTAAGCGCAGCAATGTTTTTAGCAGTAAATTCTGCTTCTGTAATTTCTGTATCCAGAGAGAAGTTCTTGATCACTTCCAGCTTAAAGCCCTCAAAATTGCCTTCTTCTTTATATTCTGTAACTACGTCTTCAGCAACATCAAATACCATATTGTTCATGTCTACGTCTAAACGCTCTCCAAAAAGGGCATTTCTACGTTTGGCATAAATCACAGAACGTTGTGAATTCATTACGTCGTCATACTCCAATAACCGTTTACGGATACCAAAGTTGTTCTCTTCTACTTTCTTCTGTGCACGCTCAATGGATTTGGTAATCATAGAATGCTGAATCACCTCGCCTTCTTCAATACCAATCTTCACCATGATGTTTGAAATCCTTTCTGAACCAAACAAACGCATCAGGTTATCTTCCAGCGATACAAAGAACTGAGAAGATCCTGGATCGCCCTGGCGACCAGCACGACCACGTAATTGTCTGTCTACACGACGAGACTCATGGCGCTCTGTACCCACAATCGCTAAACCACCCGCTTCTTTAACGCCAGCGCCAAGTTTAATATCGGTACCACGACCAGCCATGTTGGTGGCAATGGTTACTTGTCCCGGTTGTCCGGCTTCAGCAACAATGTCAGCCTCTTTCTGGTGCATTTTAGCATTCAGTACATTGTGTTTAATGCCTCTCAGTTTCAGCATTCTACTCAGTAATTCTGAGATCTCCACCGAAGTAGTACCCACTAAAACTGGTCGCCCTGCCTGGGTTAAAGCTACAATTTCTTCAGCTACAGCATTGTATTTTTCACGTACCGTACGGTATACATAATCCTGGTGGTCCGTTCTTGAAATGGCCCTGTTGGTAGGGATTTCCACAACGTCCAGTTTGTAAATTGACCAAAACTCGCCCGATTCAGTTGTTGCAGTACCGGTCATACCACACAATTTATGGTACATTCTGAAAAAGTTCTGTAAAGTAACAGTAGCATAGGTTTGAGAAGCATCTTCTACTTTTACATTTTCTTTTGCTTCTATGGCCTGGTGTAAACCGTCAGAATAACGGCGACCGTCCATAATACGGCCTGTTTGCTCGTCTACAATTTTAATTTTACCTTCATCAATGATGTATTCTACATCAATTTCAAATAAGGTATAGGCTTTCAACAACTGGTTTACAGAGTGAACACGTTCTGCTTTGATGGAGTAATCGCGCATCAATGCATCTTTACGTGCAATCTTATCTTCACTGCTCAAGTCAGATTTTTCAATTTCTGCAATTTCAGTACCTACATCAGGCAAGACAAAGAAATGTTCGTCCTCACCAGATTTGGTAATCAGTTCAATACCTTTCTCTGTAAGTTCTACCTGGTTGTTTTTTTCATCTATATGGAAAAACAATTCAGCATCTACTTTAGGCATGTTTTTAGACTGATCAGCCATGTAGTGGTTTTCAGTTTTCAACAAAATCTGTTTGTTTCCACCTTCGCTTAAAAACTTAATCAGCGCCTTGCTTTTAGGTAAACCACGGTGTGCCCTCAATAAGGCTAAACCACCTTCACCTTCTTCCGTTCCTGTTTTACCATCAGCAAATGCTTTTTTGGCTTCATTCAAGGCACGTGAAACAAAATCTTTCTGTGCATTTACCAATCGCTCTATACGTGGTTTCAACTCATGAAATTCATGCTGATCTCCAAAAGGTACAGGACCAGAAATGATCAACGGCGTACGGGCATCGTCAATCAAAACTGAATCCACCTCATCTACCATGGCAAAGTGCAGCTTGCGCTGTACCAGCTGATCCGGAGTTTGCGACATATTGTCACGCAGGTAGTCGAAACCAAACTCATTGTTGGTGCCATAAGTAATGTCTGCAAGATAAGCCTGTCTGCGCTCTTCAGAGTTTGGCTCATGTTTGTCAATGCAATCCACCTTAATTCCGTGGAATTCAAACAATGGACCGTTCCACTCCGAGTCACGTCGGGCCAGGTAATCATTCACGGTTACAATGTGTACACCCTGACCGGCAAGTGCATTCAGGTAAGCTGGTAAAGTACTTACCAGTGTTTTACCTTCACCAGTTGCCATCTCGGCAATTTTTCCACTGTGCAATACAATACCACCAATTAACTGTACATCGTAATGTACCATGTTCCATTGTACTAAAGTACCCGCAGCATCCCAGCTGTTGGCCCAAAATGCTTTATCACCTCTAATTACAACATTTTTACGGCGTGCTGCATAATCTTTGTCAAATTGCTGTGCAGTAACTTCCAGCTCTGGATTTTCTGAAAAACGCCTGGATGTTTCTTTTACCACAGCAAAAGCTTCTGGTAGAATTTCCAGCAATACCACTTCAAGTTCTTTGTCGCGGTCGCTGATTAAAGCATCTACCTGATCATAAATGGCTGTTTTTTCTGCAAGTGAAAGTTCAGCACTTTCGGCTTCGGCTTTTAATCCGCTAATTTTAGCATCAATATCTGTTAAAGCTTTAGCTATAACATCTTTAAAGTAAACGGTCTTGTTGCGTAGCTCATCGTTAGAGAGCGATTGAAGCTTCGCATATTCCTCATTTATTTTGATGACCAAAGGTTGAATGGCCTTAATATCTCTTTCTGATTTGCTTCCAAATATCTTGGTTAAAAATCCTAACATCTCTTATTCCTGTAGTTTGTTTAATTAAAAATCATTATTTTACAACAACCAAGCCATATTAACCTGTAAGTCATATTGTCAGCCGTTGGGCGCTAAAAGTACAAAATATCCTTTAATTAGTTCAGCGGGCGTAGGTTCTTTTTATATCTTTAATGGCATATGATATAGAATTAGGGCAAAGTCCTATATTTGCGGCATATGAATATCTTATTATTAGGTTCTGGTGGAAGAGAAAGTGCTTTTGCCTGGAAGATGAGTCAGTCTGAGCAATGCACCAATTTATTTATTGCCCCTGGAAATGGTGGTACTGCTGCTTATGGTAAAAACATAAACCTTAACCCAAATGATTTCGAGGCGGTAAAAGCACTGGTCATTAAAGAAGAAATTACTTTAGTGGTAGTAGGTCCGGAAGAACCTTTGGTAAATGGTATTCATGATTTTTTTCTGTCTGATGCGGCACTTGCAGGGATTCCGGTTATTGGTCCCAAAAAGGAAGGCGCTATATTAGAAGGCAGTAAAGATTTCTCTAAAGAATTTATGGCCCGTCACGGTATTCCAACGCCGGGTTCAAGGTCTTTCAATGGCGAAAATTTGCAGGAAGGGCTGGCTTATCTGGAAAACCACAGTTTGCCGGTTGTATTGAAAGCCGACGGACTTGCCGCGGGTAAAGGGGTTTTGATTTGTCAGACTACCGAAGAGGCTAAAGCAGAATTACAGCTGATGCTGGGTGGCAAATTTGGAACAGCCGGTTCATTAGTGGTTATTGAAGAATATTTAACAGGTATTGAACTCTCTGTATTTGTGCTTACAGACGGCGACAACTACGTAATTTTACCGGAGGCAAAAGATTATAAAAAAATTGGTGTTGGCGATAGTGGCTTAAACACGGGTGGTATGGGCTCTGTTTCCCCAGTGCCTTTCGCTGATCAAAAGTTTTTGGATGAAGTAGAACAAAGCATCATCATTCCTACCATCAATGGATTAAAAAAGGACAATATAGATTATACTGGTTTTATTTTCTTTGGCCTTTTTAAAGTGGGCGATAAGCCGATGATTATTGAATACAATTGCCGTATGGGCGATCCGGAAACGGAAAGTGTAATTCCAAGAATTGAAAATGACCTGGTAGAATTGTTTATGGCCACGGCCTCAAAAAGATTAAATGAGGTTAAATTAAACATCAGCTCAAAAAGCGCGGCTACAGTAATGATTGTGGCAGGGGGTTATCCTGGCGAATATCAAAAAGGGAAAACCATCACCGGAATAGACAATATCCGTAAATCCCTGGCTTTCCATGCAGGTACACTTGCTGAGGGTGGTGTCATCAAAAGCAATGGCGGGCGTGTACTGGCTGTTACCAGCTTACAGGATACTTTTTTTGAAGCACTCCAATCGGCCACGGCAGATGCGGCAAGAATTTATTTTGACGGTAAGTATTTTAGGGAAGATATCGGTTTCGATCTGGCATAAAAAAAACAAAGTAGGCTTCGCCGTTCAGTTCAACTTAGCTATATAAAACAAGTTGCAGGGAATTTTAGGAAAGAAGCGGCGATTTGCCGTACCTTGCTGCCATCCGGCAATTTCTATATTAAGGCCAAAAGGCTATGTATTTTATAAATATGTAGATCTTAATCCAGGCCCCTAAGCTGGATGCTAAAGTAATGAATTTTCTACTACTTTAACGGATTTAATTTTAAAATATTACAGTAGTGCTAAATTCCTCCCTGTAATTAATTAGTATCTTTGATTCAAAAAAACTGTTCATGATCAACCACGAAACAATAAACAAAATTATGGAAACCGTCCGCATAGAGGAGGTTGTAGGTGATTTTGTGCATTTGAAAAAACGTGGTACCAGTTTAATCGGAAACTGCCCTTTTCACAATGAAAAAACACCTTCTTTTCACGTATCTGTAGCAAAGGGCATTTACAAGTGTTTTGGTTGTGGTAAAGGTGGAGATTCGGTCCATTTTATCATGGATCATGAAAAGTATTCCTATCCTGAAGCTTTAAAATTTCTTGCCCAAAAGTACAATATTGAGGTAGAGGAGACGGTGCAGTCGCCTCAAAACATAGAAGCGCAGAATGCGCGCGAAACCTTATATGTTGTTTCGCAGTTTGCCGCTGGTTTTTTTGCAAATGAATTGTGGACAGGTGCTGATGGCCGGGCTATAGGGCTCAGCTATTTTAAAGAACGCGGTTTCCGGGAAGACATCATCAAAAAATTTGAACTGGGATATTCTCCGGATGTATGGGATGCGATGACTGTTAAAGCGGTAAACAGCGGACACAGAGAAGAGTACCTGGAAAAAGCCGGTCTGTCTATCAGAAATGATAAAGGAAAACTGTACGACCGGTTCCGTGGGCGTGTAATGTTTCCCATCCACAACTTTACCGGACGGATTATTGGTTTTGGTGGCAGAACACTCAAAACGGATAAAAACGTTCCTAAATATGTCAACTCTCCCGAAAGTGACATCTACCACAAATCTAATGTGCTTTACGGCCTATTTCACGCAAAAAAGGCCATTCGGGAAGCTGATAACTGCTATCTTGTAGAAGGCTATGCAGATGTGCTTTCTGTACATCAGGCAGGTGTAGAAAATGTGGTCGCCTCATCGGGTACCTCTTTAACTGTAGAGCAGATTCGCCTGATTGGACGTTTTACGCAAAATGTAACGATACTTTATGATGGTGATGCCGCTGGAATAAAGGCCTCATTGCGGGGACTGGATATGATTCTGGAAGAAGACCTGAATGTAAAGGTCGTTAACTTTCCTGACGGCGATGATCCTGACTCCTACATGCACAAAGTTGGTGCCGGGGCCTTCAAGTTATACATCGAAAATAACCGTAAAGACTTCATTTTATATAAAGCCAATATTCTGCTCAAAGAGGCGGGTACCGACCCTATAAAAAGGGCTGGTATCATTCGTGATATTGTAGAAAGTATTGCTAAAATACCTGATGATATTAAAGCTTCGGTATTTATCAGGGAGTGTAGTCACCTGCTTCAGGTTGAGGAGCGTGTGCTGCTTTCCGAGCTTAATAAAATGCGGGTTGCCAAGTTTAAAAAGGCAAGTACAAACGCTCAAAATCAGCATCCGGCACAAAGGCAACAACCCTCGTCGTATCCTCCGGGAATGGATGGCCCGCCAGATAACCTGTTTGATGATACACCGGCTGCGGTGATGCTGGAACCTGAAAGTACGCAGGAAAATGACTTGCTTCAGGAACAGGAAATTGTGCGCTTATTGCTGGCCTTTGGTCATGAGCTGGTGAGCTGGGATAAAATAGACAATATGTACATCGGTTCTTTTATCATGCAGAACCTGTCTGATGTTACTTTTGAAGATGAGATTTGCAAAAGCATCATCGCCCAGTATAAAGAGGAAATTGAAAATGGGCATCTACCTGTAGCTAATCAGTTCATCAAAAGTGAAGACCGTAAAATAGCTGATCTGGCCATCACGCTTTCTACCTCTCCATATTCGCTCAGCGAAAACTGGTACAATAAACACCAGATTTATGTGCGGGATGAAACGGTAAATTTAAAGGCCACCATCCTTGGCGGACTCTTCCACCTGAAGAAGCGAAAGGTAGACCGGATCCTGCTCAACCTGCTCCAGGAAATTAAAGTAGAAAATGATCCTGTAAACCAGGAAATCCTGATGCAACGGTATGCCTTCATTAAAAATGTAGAAAGGGAAATCTCCAAATACCTGGGCTCAGTAATCTTAAAATAATGGCAATTCACCTGGAGCTTGGCAGAAATGGAGAGGATATCGCAAAGCAATATCTGGAGCAGAAAGGGTATAAAATTATGCAGCAAAATTGGGTTTATGGAAGGGCAGAAATAGACCTTATTGCTTTCTATGAGGAAAAGATCATCTTTGTAGAAGTTAAAACACGCCGAAAAACTGACCATGGTGAACCGGAAGATTTTGTAGACTGGAAAAAGGAAAAGCAATTGGCGCTGGCTTCTTCCGTTTACATAGAACGAAGAAAGCACCAGGGAGAAATTCGGTTTGATATTATTGCAATTGTATATGAAAATAAAGACCTTTATAAAATTAACCACATTGAAGATGCATTTTGGCCAGACTAATATCCTTAATTTTTTAAAAATTTCAGTTGCAGCATTTTCGCTGATTTGTATTACAGGGGTATCTTCCTGTAACGATAAAAACGAGCTTTCCAGCCTGGAATTTAAATATCCGGAAGCGGGAAAAAAGGTTAAAGCCGGAGAGGATGTCAAGATCGCACTTGATCTTCCTAAAGATGCAGCGCTGGCCTCTATCAGCTATAAAATTGACGGAAAGGTGTTTGCTACCGTAAAGGATGCTCAGGATGTTGCCCTAAAAACCGCAGGTTTGCAGTTAGGCTACCGGATGATTACCGCCCTGATAGATCATGGTACCACTAAAGATTCTGTATCTGTAAACATCGAACTTACTTCTGGATTGAAGCCCTCCATTCTCAAATATAAAGTAATCCATACCTTTCCGCATGATACCAGTGCCTATACGGAAGGATTGGCCTACCATGATGGTCGTTTGTTGGAAAGTACTGGTGAAACAGGAAATTCCAGGTTAAAATGGACAGATTTAAAAACTGGAAAGGTGTTACAAAGTGTAAATATCGACAATAAATATTTTGGAGAGGGTTCGGTTTTAATAGGTGACAAGATTTTAATGTTAACCTATAAAGAGCACATGGGACTGGTTTATGATGCCAAAACCTTAAAACTGTTGTCATCTTTTCCAACGTCTGAATATAGAGAAGGATGGGGACTAACATTTAACGGGGAACACATTTTAAATACCGACGGCACCAACAGGATCTGGTTTTTAAATAAAGATTCTTTCCGGGATGAAGGTTCTTTAGATGTGTATGACCATAACGGACCGGTAAACCAGCTCAACGAATTGGAGTACATTAACGGCAAGATCTATGCAAATATTTACCTTACAGATTCTATTGCTGTAATTGATCCTAAAACAGGTACTGTTGAGTCTTATATTGATTTGAAAGGATTACTTCCAGCCAAAGATAAATTCGCCAATACGGATGTGTTAAACGGGATTGCATGGGATGAAGCTGGGAAACGCCTCTTTGTAACCGGCAAAAAATGGAACAAGCTGTTTGAAATCAAGCTTGTCCCATAATACATCTCGTCATCTCGAACCGCAGGGAGAGATTTATTTCTTAGCCTTCGGCTCTTCAATGTAACCATTAAAAGAAATCGGCTGTCTGTTGTTATTGATCACAAATAAAGAGGCATAACCACTCTCTGTAACATTCAGGGTCAAACGTTGTCCGTCTTTAACATCCTTTGGATTGATGGTCACCACCCATCCTCCTTTTTTACCTTTTACGGAAGTGTAGGTAAACTTTTTCGACGTAAATTTTGTGCCTGATTCGTTGGGGTCCATAGTGGCAGTAAAGGCACGACCATAAAAAGGCAGCCACGCCACTACGCTGTCAGGTGTAATGCGCAGGTCGTAATTAGAGCCTGTAAGGTTAATGGTTCCCGCACCGCCCTGGTTGTTCATCTTCATCAAAATGTTGTTGATGTCGTTATTCGCCATCGGCATAGCAGTAGTTGCTACGAAAGTAAAGTTCTTTTCAGGAACAATTTTGGCAGTAGTTGCTTTATCGGTTTGTGCAAAGCTACTGGTGCCCGTAAGCACCAGTGCTGCTAATAGAATTTGGGTTATCGTTTTCATATCCATCTGTTTATGTATAGTTAAGACAAAATTTAGCGTCTTTAGTTTAACCAGATGCACAATTGCCTACGATTCCATAAAAAATTATTTCCTCCAGGCTTTATACGCATTAATCAGCCCATTCGTAGACGCATCGTGAGAAGAAACTTCCTCGTCACCTTTCAATTCTGGTAAAATGCTTTTCGCTAACTGCTTACCCAACTCAACACCCCATTGGTCAAAACTGAAGATGTTCCAGATAATCCCCTGAACAAAAATCTTATGCTCATAAAGCGCAATCAGACTACCTAATGTAAAAGGTGTAACTTTTTTTAATAAAATTGAATTGGTAGGCCTGTTGCCTTCAAAAACTTTAAAGGGCGCAAGTTTTTCAATTTCTTCAGCAGTTTTACCATCTTTCTGCAATTCTGCTACCACCGTTTCTTCGGTTTTGCCATTCATCAGCGCTTCTGTTTGCGCAAAAAAATTAGACAGTAAAATAGCATGGTGTTCTCCAATAGGATTTAAGCTTTGGGCAGGTGCAATGAAATCACAAGGAATTAAGCGCGTTCCCTGGTGTATCAACTGGTAAAAGGCATGCTGACCATTTGTTCCTGGCTCGCCCCAAATCACAGGTCCGGTTTCATAAGTAACCTCATTGCCATTGCGGTCTACGTGCTTACCATTACTTTCCATATCCCCTTGCTGAAAATAAGCAGCAAAACGGTGCATGTATTGGTCATATGGTAAAATAGCCTGCGTTTCTGCACCATAAAAGTTAATGTACCAGATTCCTAATAAGCCTAAAATTACCGGTATGTTGGCCTCAAAAGGTGTTTTTTCAAAATGTTTATCCGACGCATGTGCACCGGCAAGTAGTTGTTTAAAATTATCAAAACCAATGCTCAAAGCAATCGGTAAACCAATAGCACTCCATAAAGAGTATCTACCGCCAACCCAATCCCAAAATCCGAACATGTTTTCAGTATCAATACCAAAAGCGGCCACATCTTTGGCATTGGTAGAAAGCGCAGCAAAATGTTTGGCTACATCTCCTTGTTTAGCACCTTTGCTCAAAAACCATTCTTTTGCTGTATTGGCATTGGTCATGGTTTCCTGAGTGGTAAAAGTTTTAGAGGCTACCAGAAATAAAGTTGTTTCAGGATCTACTTCTTTCAACGTTTCTGCCATGTGTGTACCATCTATATTAGATACAAAATGCATGGTCAGGTGATTTTTATAAGCCTTTAAAGCTTCAGTAACCATTACTGGCCCCAGGTCAGAACCACCAATACCAATATTTACCACAGCTGTAATGGCTTTCCCTGTATATCCTTTCCATTCACCTGAAATGATTTGCCCACTAAATTTCTCCATCTTAGCAAGTACCTCATTCACATCATCCATCACATTTTTGCCCTCAACCAATATGGGTGTATTACTTTGGTTGCGCAAAGCGGTATGGAGCACTGCACGGCCCTCCGTCTGGTTAATGATTTCAGCGCCAAACATGGCCTTAATGGCTTCATCAAGTTTACATTCTTTAGCCAGTTGCAATAGCAAAGCAAAAGTAGTATCGTCAATTCTGTTTTTAGAAAAATCCAGTAAAATGTCTTCAAATACCAATGAGAATTTTTCAAATCTAGCCGGATCCTCAGCAAAAAGGTCCTTTAAGCTTTTTTCATTGATGTCAATAAAATGGTCTGCCAGGTATTTGTAGGCTTCAGTTTCAGTAAAATTTACAGATGGGAACATAACATTGTTGTTTTTGGTAAATGTAAGGGTTTTTATAACTTTATTAGTAAGTTTGGTTGGTTTTGACTTTAACCTTATTTGGGAGAATGGCATTGTATCATGAGTATACCGATCATCAGCTAACTCATCTTTTGGTAAAAGATGATGAAAAAGCCTTTACTCAAGTCTTTAAACGTTACAATTCTCTTCTTTATGCCCATGCCTACAAAAAATTGGGCAGCAGAGAGGAGGCAAAGGATATTGTACAGGAAATTTTTGCCGTTCTTTGGTCCAAACGACTTGAACTTAACGTTACCACAAGCTTATCTGGTTACCTCTTTACCGCAGTAAGGAATCGAATATTTGATTTTATCGCTCATCAGGATGTGGCTACGCGATACATCGATTCATTGCAGGATTTCCTCAATCATGGAGAAGCCATTACAGATCACCTGATCAGGGAAAAACAAATTAGGGAGATCATAGAAAAAGAAATCTCATTACTTCCTCCCAAAATGCGGGTGGTTTTTGAGTTGAGTCGCAAGAATTACATGAGTCATAAAGAAATTGCAGAAAATCTGGGCATATCCGAGCAAACTGTAACTGATCAAATCAAAAAGGCGCTTAAAATTCTTAGAAAACGAATGGGATTGGTTGTCTTTTTTGTTTTTCTGACAAATTATTAAAATAATTTAAAATTATATCCCCCCTGGCTTATTCTTTCCCGTCATGTATAGTGTTAAGGGTAGAAATTGTCCCTTGTAAGTATGCAGAAAAATAAAGCTAAAGAATTATTACTAAAATATAAGACGGGGAATTGTACTCCGGAGGAAATGGCCTGGCTGGAGAGTTGGTATTTAAAGCTCAATACAGATGAGCGCCTTCAGCCCTCGGAGAGGGAGTTAAGGGAAGTAGAAAATGAAATGATGCTTGCCCTCGGTCTAAGTAGTCCTAAAGTATACAAATTATGGACTAAAGTTGCTGCGGCAGCTGTTGTGTTGGTTTTTCTCAGTATCAGTTTTTATTATATGAGATCAGAACTTAGGCAAGATTCAATCGTGCAGGTAGCCCCAATTATTCGCCCTGGTGGCAATAAAGCAGTCTTGATCCTTTCAAATGGAAAGCGAATTGACCTGGAAAGTGCAAAATCAGGAGAACTGGCGAAATCAGGAAATGTCATCATTAAAAAATCAAAAGACGGACAGGTTGTTTACGATCTAAGCTCTGCAGGAGCCGGGTACGATCCAGGCAATCAGGTAAATGCTATTGAGACTCCCAGGTCTGGTACTTACCAAATTAAATTGCCCGATGGTTCATCAGTTTGGTTAAATGCGGCTTCAAGATTAATCTTCCCGACTGGTTTTACAGGTAAAGACCGGACGGTTAGGTTGTCCGGTGAGGCGTACTTTGAAATTGCCAAAGATAAATCCAAACCATTCAAGGTAATTTCTGGTGGTCAGACTATAGAAGTGCTGGGTACTCACTTTAATGTTAACCACTATAAAGATGAGCCGGACATAAAAACCACGCTCTTAGAAGGTAGTGTTAAACTTACAAGCCGTACTTCAATGGGCCAGCGACCGGGAAGTACAATACTCGCACCCGGAGAGCAGGCGCAACTACAGCCTTCTGGCGACATTAAAGTGGTTAACATAGATACAGAACAAGTTATTGCCTGGAAAAATGGCGTTTTTAATTTTAAGAGAGCAGATTTAAAAACCGTAATGCGCCAAATTTCAAGATGGTATGACGTTGAGGTAGAATACCAGGAGGAGATGCCTGAAATTTCCTTCACAGGGAAAATTTACCGGAATGTTAATCTGCAGGAGGCGCTGAAGAGCATTAGTTATCTGGATGTTAACTTCTCTGTTAAAGGAAAAAAGGTATTTGTGAAACCAGCACCATAAACGATAATAAAACGAATCAATAAACCTAACCAACCAAAAATTATGATGAAACCTATACGACAGAAAAGCTAAGACCACTGGGATAACCAAAAAAACCGCGGAAGTGTTGCAAGCACTGCCGCGGATACTATTGAGTTAATCCCTCCCGGTAAACCGGGACAAACAATTTGCGATTGATCTAGTGTATTTAACCCAACTTTTACAAATGTAATGAAATTTAATACGAATGACAGGGGCTGTCGCATGCGCGGTAGTCTCACCCTCAAAAAACTTTTTCTGGTCATGAAATTAACCACGTTGTTATTGATCTTGGCGTTTCTGCAAGTCAGTGCCAGAGGATACAGTCAAATTACACTGGATGTTAAGGATGCGTCCCTCAGCCAGGTACTTGCATCAATAGAAAAGCAGTCTGGTTATGTGTTTTTATATGATGAAAGTAAGTTGCCTTCAAGTACAATCACCCTAAACGTTAAGGATGCTTCTATTACTGAAACTTTAAACTTAGGGTTAAAAAGTATTGGTATCAATTACCAAATCATCAATAAAAATATTACCTTAAAAAGAGACCCACTTTTCTGGGGGCGAATGAACCTTGTGGTGCTGCAACAAGAACTGATCAATGTAAGCGGAACAGTGCGTGATTCATTGGGTAAGCCATTAGCCGGGGTTACTGTAAAATTGGAAGGAACAAAAAAGCCTACGGTATCACGTGGCTCTGTGCGGACAGCTGTTACAAACGACAAAGGTGTCTACCTGCTTACCGGTGTGCCGGATCAGGGTAATGTTGTGTTCTCTGCTTTAGGATATGTTACTAAGGCTGTTAAGCTTTCTGATTTCAACATATTGAGATCTGCCAAGGTAATTGATGTAGAATTGAGGCAACAAGTGACAGGCCTAACTGAAGTGACCATCAATACGGGGATTTATACCCGTAAAGCCAATAGCTTCACCGGATCTACGCTGGTGATCACTGGAGAGCAGTTGAAAAAAGTGGGTAATGCCAATTTCTTTCAGGCACTTAAAAATATCTCGCCTTCGATGGTGCTGGATAATTTTGATGTAGGCTCTAACCCGAATGCATTACCTGATATTCAGCTGAGGGGAACTTCGACTTTTCCTGCTGAGGCATCCTCTGCAAATTTGAAAGGTAATTATGAACGCAGTCCTAATCAGCCATTGTTTATATTGGATGGTTTTGAAGCAAGTTTAGAACGCATTTTTGATTTAGACATCAATAGAATTGCAGGAGTAACGATTCTGAAAGATGCAGCTTCTAAAGCTATTTACGGTTCCAAAGCAGCAAATGGTGTAATTATAATTGAAACCAAAAGAAATACTTCTGGTAAACCATTGGTAACTTATAACAGTAGTCTGGATTTAGATTTGCCAGATTTGCGAAGTTATAATTTAACCAATTCAACTGAAAAATTACAAGCCGAAGTGATTGATGGAATGTATAGCCGAACAACAGATGCAGCCACTTATGCAGCCCTGCAACAACTTTACAATGCCAGAAAAAAGTTGACTATGGAAGGTCTGGATACTTATTGGTTAGCAAAACCATTAAGAAATGGTGTGGGTCAGAAACACAATTTAAATGTGGAGCTTGGTGGTTCAGATTTAAGAATACTTGCAGATGTTTCTTATATGGATGTCAAAGGAGTAATGATTGGCAACGACCGTAAAAAGATTTCTGGAAATTTAACCACCTCTTACAGGCTGAACAACTTATTGTTTAGAAACATCACCAGTGCCAATAAAACTAATGCCGCAGAATCTCCATATGGCGAGTTTAGCGAGTATGCAAGGATGAACCCCTATTGGAGAGCAGAAAACATAGATGGTAGTATCCCATTTTACGCAGAAGTTGGCATGAATGGATTTAGGGTAACTAATCCACTCTATAATGCTGCTTTAAATTCTAAAAATGTAGAAAGCTATTTTAATTTCACCAATAACTTTTATTTAGAGTGGACCATGCTGCCAGGTTTGAAAGCCACTACCCGTTTGGGAATCGACCTGATTACTAATGATGCTGACGAATTTTATCCGGGTTCACACACCAGGTTTGATAATTATTCTGTTGATGATGCGAATAGGAAAGGATTATATCAGGTAAATAATGGGAAAGCCCAAAACTTGTCTGGCGATTTAAATATCAATTATTCTAAAGAAATCGGTAAAAATGTATTTTTTAGCAATGCAGGTTTTAACATCAGCGAGCGCACTTTTAGTGAAGTTGCGCATACTGTTGAAGGGTTTTCTAGTGATAAGTTAGATAATCTCTTATTCGGTCGTGGTTATTTGATCGATTCTAAACCTGTAGGTAATTCTTCAATTGTTAGGGATTTGGGCTTTCTTGGTGCTTTCTCTTACATGTATGATAATCGCTTCTTGTTGGATTTAACAGGCAGACTAAGTGCTTCTTCTCAGTTCGGTACAGACAAACGCTGGGCTGAATTTTGGAGTGCTGGTATAGGATGGAACCTGCACAATGAAAACTTTATGAAAGGTTTTCAGGCCCTTAAACAGTTGAAGTTAAGAGCTTCAATTGGTTCTACGGGTAACTCCAACTTCCAAACCAATGCATCTTTAGCCACGTATCAATACTATCAGCAATCATTCTATCAAGGTTTTCCCGGTTCGTTTCTTACAAATCTGGCTAACTCTGGTTTGCAGTGGGAGTCAAAATTTGATTATAATGCCGGATTTGATGCCAACTTGAACAATAAATTGAATATCAAATTTGATTATTACAGAGGGATAACTGAAAATTTAATTACTGATATCACAGTGCCTAATTCTACCGGTTTCGCTACCGTAAAAGATAATCTTGGTAAAGTAAGTAATTCTGGATTCGAGGTGTATGCTACCTATCTTGTATGGTCTAAAAACAGCAGCTTTTTTAATGTAAATGTTGGTCTGGAAACTAATAAAAACAAAATCATTGAACTCTCCAATTCAATGAAAGCCTTTAATGCCAATATGGATAAACAAGCTGCAGACCGGGGAAATAATGTACCAGTAAAAAAATATGTTGATGGGATGTCCATGAATGCAATTTGGGCAGTGCCTTCTTTAGGTATTGATCCAGCTACAGGAAGCGAAATCTATGTAGATCGCAATGGTGCAACCACCACCATCTACGATGCACAAGATATGGTAGTTGTGGGTAATTCTTATTCTCCTTACCAAGGTATCGTAGGCTTTAGTGCGGAGCACAAAGGTATCGGCCTTAGTGTAACCGGCAGGTATTTGTTTGGCGGACAGTTGTATAACCAGACCCTTGTTGATAAGGTTGAAAACGTTGATATGAATTACAATGTAGACAGAAGAGTATTAACAGGAAGATGGACTACCCCCGGACAAAATGCCTTGTTTAAGCGTTTAGGGGAATACTCCATCCAAAACGAAAATAACACAACCTCTCCGGCACAAGAAAAAACACGTGCTACTTCACGGTTTGTACAGGATAGAAACGAATTTACAATTGCAGCGGTAAATCTTTATTATATCCTTAGTAATAGTTTAACCAAGCACATTGGATTGCAACGCGTAAAAATTGGGTTTAATATGAACGAATTGGCAACCTTTTCTTCCATTACTATAGAACGTGGCTTAACCAACCCATTTGCAAAAACACTTTCATTTAACTTATCTGCAACATTCTAAATATAATTTTTATGAATACAAAATATAAAAATATAATAATGGTGCTCCTGGTAGTACTTATATCCAGTTCTTGTACTAAAGACTGGCTGGATGTTACATCCGGTTCTGAAGTGAGGTCTGACGATCAATTTAAATCAGAATCGGGTTTTAAAGATGCGCTTATTGGAGCATATATTGGAATGACTGATCCTGCCCTATATTCCAGAGATTTAACATACAACATTGTTGATCTTTTGAGTCAACAATACGGGGTCATGACAACACTTAGTCAATACGGTGAATTTCAAACGTATAATTATACCTCCGTTCGTACCGTACCAAGAATAGAAGCAGTTTGGAACAAAACTTACAGTGTAATTGCCAACGTAAATAATGCATTAACTAATATTGATAAAAATAAAGCGGTATTAAACCCAATTAGTTATGCTATTATAAAAGGCGAGTTATTGGGTTTACGTGCATTTTTGCACTTTGATTTAATGAGGTTATACGGTTACGGTAATATCGCGAACCGTACTGATTTAGCGGGTAAATTCGCGATTCCTTATGTGGTTAACTTTGATAAAAGCGTAACTCCTCAGTTGTCTTATGCCAATACCTTCGAGCTGTTGAACAAAGATTTAAATGAAGCAGCTGTTTTGCTTAAAGAGGATCCAATTTTTAACAACCCTAGAAAACCTACGGCCTATTATACAGCGATCAATAGAGATGGTTTTTATAATAAAAGGGAACAAAGGATGAACTATTATGCAGTTAAAGCGCTTCAGGCAAGGGTGTTGCAATGGCAAGGCGGAGTTACTAATTTAGCCAATGCAGCCATAGCTGCTGAAGAAGTAATTAAAGATGCCCCGGCTAAATTGATCAACAGCCCTAATGTGGCAGTTGCCGACCCAACACTATACCCAGAGCACCTGTTTAACCTGAACGTAAATGCTTTTGCAGACATTGTTAACCCATTTTTAGATGGAAGTTCTCTTACTAACTACAATGCATTATTCATTCCAACCACCAGAGCACAGGAAATATACGAAACAAATAACGCCAATATTGGCGCTGTTGATGTTAGGTTTAATACCTTATTGTCTCTGCAAACTAAAGGTTACATTTCTCAGAAATATTTCCAAAAAACCAATTCAGCTACCCGGAATGTGATGCCTTTAATCAAAGTTCCGGAAATGTATTATATCGCAGCTGAGCACTATGTAACTGCTAACTTGCCAAAAGCGATAGAATATTTAAACCTGGTAAGGTCCAGTCGGGGAATTATTCAAAATATACTGCCTACTGCCGATATGGCTACCGTTACCGCGGAAATTATGAAAGAATATCAGAAGGAATATGTGAGTGAAGGCCAGTTGTTTTATTTCTATAAAAGATTGGGTAAAACTACTTTTCCAGGTTTAGCTACCACCATAACGGCTAATGATAAAATCTACCTGTTTCCTTACCCGGCTAGCGAAATTGAGTTTGGAAACAGGGTACAATAATTAACATGTTAACGATATAATTATGAAAAATTTAAGAAATCAGTTCAGCTTAATTATCGCAATGACGTTAATATTAAGCGCTTGTAAAAAAGATGAAGTTGGTTCATTTACAGCAGAGCCGGCAATAAACTTCCTGGTTACGCCTGCTAAGCCTTTATATTCTACAGAGTATTCTTTTATGACTAACCCTCAACCCGAATACATACAAGAAATTGAGGTAAAAATAATTGGCAACACTGAGCCCCGGGATAGGGTTTTAAAAGCAGTAGCTGTAAAAGATGCCACTACTACTGCAAAAGATAGCCAATATGAAATTTTAGATGGTAAGGTAAAAGCGGGCGAATTCATTGGAAAGCTTAATGTAAAACTTAAAAATTCTGCAGAATTAAATACCACCAAAGTCGTTTTAAAATTAAGATTGGTAGATTCTGAAGATTTCAAAGCCGGCAATAAGGAATCTGCTGAATACACAATTGGATGGACCAATCAAATATTAGTACCTGCTTCATGGACCTATTATAATATCTTTTTTGCCACAAAAAGTACAGCGGTTTACAGGATTATATTGCAAACTGTTGGTTTAGTCACATTTACAGCAACAGATTATCGTGGAATTGGCGAGCAGGGTGCAATTGTATTGGGAACTAAATTTGGAGACTATGTTAAACAATGGAATTTAGATCATCCAAATGATCATCTCAAACATGATGATGGCACAAAAGCCGGACAAGATATTGTCCCGCTTTACTACACAAAATCTAAATATAACTAAATATGAAAACCATAAAATATGTATTCTTATTGATGTTCTTATTTGGAGCATTGATTATCCAATCCTGTAAAAAAGATTTAAGTTCTTTAGATATCAAGGATGTCGGTAGTTTAACTGTAGATACCCAGGCAGATGGCATATTAGATGTGTTGCAGTTTGAGCATCTCGTGCTAAACCCCAAAACCACTACTACTATAGCTGAGGCAAACCTGAGTTATCAATGGCGAATCAATTTAAAACCAAGTGATACACTTAGCCAGGTTATTGCGACTACTAAAACCTTAGATACAGAGATTAAGCTTAAACCTAATGATTTTGAAAAATACTATCAACTATGGTATGAAGTGACGGACAAAAGCACCGGGTTAAAGTATATTACTACCTGGAGAGTGAACGTTAGAAATGCCATTGGCGAAGGTCTGGTAATTGCAGAAACGGCAACGGACGGGTTATCCAGCGACATTAGCCATTTCATGTCTCCACTGGTAACTGCTGGCTTTACCGGTGAAAGCATTAAACGTGGCCTATACTCCGGTATTAATCTTAAAACAATTCCCGGTATTATCAAACAGATGCGATACACCAATATCTTCGGCGTAAACACTATTATGGCTATTACAAACAATAGCATTATTAAAATCAATACGTTAGACTACACCCTGGCCGGCACAAATGAAGACTTGTTCTTTGGTCATACAGGTACATTTGCACCCGAAAGCTTGTATGGCGCTTATCAGGGTGATATTTATATAGAGAAGAACACTTTTACCTTTACCTATTTGGGTGCCAATAGAAAATTTGGATTAGCATACGATAACGCATTTAAAGTGCCTGCGATAGTGGCCGTGAATAGAAATTCTAATCCACCTACCATACTTAGTTTTTATGATGAGGTAAATGGCTATTTTGCCTATCAGGGTTTTTTCAACTCTTTTGGTGACAGAACCGTGTACCGCTATCCAGTATCAGCCACACCTTTTAATCCAAATAGCTTGCCTAATAAAATAAATTTAGCCGCTATTTTTGATACGAACTATGATATACTTCACTTGTTGAAAGATAAAACAAGTGGGAATGTTGGTTTGTACATTTTTAATGGTGATGTTCCAGGTGGAGCGCCTAAAGCATTCTATGATCTTTCTGCCGCACCAAACATCGCAACGGCATCTAAATTTGTATTGATGGATAATCAAAAAGTGTTGTATTATGCCACAGAAACTAAAATCTATGCGGTATTATATGCTGGTACTACGCCAATTTACGAAGAACGTTACACTGTGCCCGCTGGCGAGAAAATTACCACTTTAGATATCTATCAGCAAGCTGATTACCCAATCGGTTCAACTTATTTGTCTTCTAACAATAACCAATTAATTTTAAGCACCTACAATACTGAAGGTAAGCTTTATATCCTGCCATTGAAAAATTTGGGGGCGGGTAATATTGATCTGCCTAATGTTAAAACCTATGGTGGCTTTAAGAAAATCACCGCAATTACTACACAAAAATAATCTGGTATTCAGCGGATGGTGGCCATTAGGCTTTCCATTCCCTTTTAAACATTATTCAGCCCCAAAAATTGGACAATGATAAACTACAACATTAACTAATGAAGAAAATACTGAAAATAGCCCGATTGGAGCTAAGTATCTTATTTTACTCCCCCATTGCATGGCTGATCCTGATTATTTTCATCATACAATCCGGGGTTACATTTACCTCCATGCTAAATGTGCTGGAATCAAAACAACAGCTTGGCGCCAATTTTGAGTTTTTAACAGCAGAGATTTTTGCTGGTCTGAATGGTTTTTTTGCCGCCGTCCAGAAGAAATTATATTTATACATCCCATTGTTAACCATGGGTCTTATGAGTAGGGAAATCAGCAGCGGATCAATTAAACTATTACTCTCCTCACCGTTAACTAATCTACAAATTATCCTTGGAAAGTTTGTTGCCATGATGGCATATGGAGCTTTGCTAATGCTGGTGCTATTGGGTGTAACAATATCAGGCTTTTTTGCTATCGAAAATTTAGATGTTACACATGTGTTGGGTGGTATTTTAGGTTTATACTTACTCATTTGCGCATATGCTGCAATCGGTGTGTTTATGTCCTCCCTTACTTCTTATCAGGTCGTTGCTGCCATCAGTACGCTGGCGGTGTTGGCTGCACTTAATTTTGTAGGCAGTGTTGGTCAGACCTATGATTTTGTCAGAGACATTACCTACTGGGTTTCCATTTCCGGCAGGGCCAATAACTTTATCAACGGAATGATAGGTAGTAATGATGTTATATACTTCCTCCTGGTAATTGTAGCATTTCTTACCTTAAGTATCATGAGGTTAAATGCGGGTCGTGAACTAAGAAGCCAAACATCAACGATCGCAAGATATACCCTGGTTGTTGTTGCCGTGCTGTTTGTTGGGTATTTAACTTCTATGCCCTGGCTTATCGCTTATTATGATACTACACGTTTAAAGACAAATACCCTTACAGATAAAAGCCTGGCCATTATAAAAAAGTTAGATCATCCGGTAAGTATTACAACTTATCCTAATGTGCTGAGTGCATTTGCAAATATCGGCGCACCCAAAATGAGGAATTTTGAACTAAGGGCATTTGAAAAATACAGGCGCTTTTTGCCGGGTATCAAGTTTAACTACGTTTCCTACTATGATACTACAATTTATAGCAGGGATAAAACAAAATCGCTTGAAGAGAGGGCAATTCGTGCTGCAACTGCACATGGTTACGATTTTAGTAAGTTATTAAGTCCTGTGGAGATTAAAAAGGTGATCGACCTTGGCCCAGAAGAAAATATCTTCGTCCGTACCATCAATTACAACGGCAAGCATACCTTTTTACGCATGTATTTTGACATGATAGGATATCCTGAAGAAGCGGAAATTTCTGCAGCTTTAAAAAGGCTTTTGTTTAAGCCACCTGTGGTCGGAATTCTAAACCAGAATGAGGAAAGAAGTCTAGATAAAACCGGTGATAAGGCCTATAAGAATATCCTTAATTCTATGAACACCCGTAAATCGCTCATTAACCAGGGTTTTGATCTGAAACGGATAGACTTATCTGCTTCAGGTGAAATACCCGCCGACCTCGCCGTCCTAATTATTGCAGATCCTAAGGTTCCTTATAGCACAGCGCAGCTGCAAAAAATAGCGCTCTATATTCAAAATGGCGGTAACGCACTTGTTGCTGCAGAACCAGGCCGTCAAAGCGAACTCAATGTTTTGCTAAAGCCCTTCGGCGTACAACTTATGCAAGGCGCTTTGCTACAGGAAAGTCCAGACCTGGATGTTAACCTGATACATTTAAAACCCAATAAGATCTCCGGGCCATTAGATATTAAAATTGATGATCAATATTTTATCACGATGCCAGGCACTGTAGGCATAACATATAAAAAAGTTGCCGGCTATAATTATCTTCCACTGCTAACTACAGATCAGAAATACGTATGGAATAAGCTGGGGACCTTTGATGACTCTGGAGTTAAAATTCCTTTTAATCCCCTGAAAGATACGAGGGTCAATGTGCCGGTCGCACTCGCCGTAACGCGTAAATTACAACAAAAGGATCAGAAAATCATTGTTATCGGCGATGCAGATTTTATGAGTAATGCAGAGGGATCAAGATATAAACCTCAAAGTGCAAATGTAGATTTTGCCGTTAATCTTTTTAAATGGTTTAGTAATGGTGAGTTTCCGATTGACATTACCAGACCAAAAAGTACCGATAACCACATCCTGATGTCTCATAAACAGATCTCCTGGCTAAAAATTTTGTGCTTAGGAATTCTACCTCTGGTTTTGGCCTCATCAGCAGCCTATATTTTAATATCACGTAAAAGAAAATAACAGCAATCAGCCTATGCTGATTTGCAATAAGAAATACAATATGAAGCAGAGCATCGCTAAAATAGCACACCTTTCGCACCGTTATAGTAGGGACTGGGCAATTAAAGACATTAGTTTCGAAATTACTGAAAAAGGAATTTTAGGCTTACTTGGATCAAATGGTGCAGGTAAGTCTACTACAATGAATATTCTTTGTGGTGTAATCAACCAAACTGAAGGTGACGTGTTTATCGATGGTATCAATGTCCGCAATAACCCGGTAGAGGCTAAAAAGCTAATCGGTTTTTTACCTCAAAAAGCACCCTTACATCTGGAGTTAACGGTAGATGAGTACCTTACACACTGCGCGCACATGCGCTCTATTCCTTCCGCAGAAATAAAAAACGCTCTGGAAATTGCAAAGGCAAAATGCGGCATTTCACATTTCAGTAATAGGGTATTGAGCAATCTTTCTGGTGGCTATCAGCAGCGTGTAGGCATTGCACAGGCCATCATCCACAATCCAAAATTAGTGGTATTAGATGAGCCAACCAATGGATTAGATCCAAACCAGATTTTGGAAGTGCGGAAACTCATTAAGGAAATTGCAGAAGACCGTTCAGTAATCTTGTCTACACACATTTTGTCTGAAGTGCAGGCAACTTGCGACAACATCATCATGATTGAGCATGGACACATCGTATTTGCCGATACCATGCATGCATTTAACAATTATATTGAGCCAAATTCATTAATCCTGATATTGGATAATCCACCCGAAATCGAAGAGATGGAGGCCATACCCGGTGTAACCAAGGCAGAATTGTTTCACAGCAACCAGTATAGGCTGCATTTTAATTCCGGGGCAGCAATAACCAAAAAAATTATTGCTACCTGCATTGAAAAGGATTGGGCTTTAGCAGAAATATACCTGGAAAAAAGCTCATTGGATGGCATTTTTGCCCAGTTATCTAAGAAAAACGGTTAACACTTAAGAACATCAGGAAATGCAAAAAATTTTAAGGATAGCCCGACTGGAACTCAGTATACTATTTTATTCTCCTATAGCCTGGTTGGTGCTCATCATCTTTACCATACAAAACGGTATTGCCTTTACAGAATTGCTGTATAGTCAGGAAACCTATCAGCAGCTGGAACGAGCTCTTGGTCCGATGTCAAAGGTGCTTTTTGCCGGCGAGAAAGGTATGCTTACCGTAGTTCAGGAAAATTTGTACCTCTATATCCCATTGTTAACAATGGGGCTGCTGAGCAGGGAAACCAGTAGCGGATCAATTAAATTGCTCTTGTCTTCGCCAGTTATGATTCGGGAAATTGTTTTGGGAAAGTTCCTTGCCATGATGGTCTATGGTCTTATCCTGGTAGCTGTGCTGCTTGGTTTTACAATTGTAGGATATTTTTCTGTGCAGTCATTAGATGTGCCATTTGTAATTGGCGGAATCTTTGGCGTCTATATGCTTATTTTAGCTTATGCAGCCATCGGTCTGTTCATGTCGGGCTTAACGCCATACCAGGTTGTCGCTGCAATCAGTACTCTCGCGGTATTGGCCTGCCTAAACTTTATGGCTGAGCTTGGACAGGGCACGGACATCTTACGAGATTTGACTCACTGGCTTTCTATCGCTGGTCGTACTGAACAGATGATAAACGGAATGATTACCAGTAAAGACACCATTTATTTTATTCTGGTCGTACTGCTCTTTTTATCACTAACCATTATAAAATTAAATTCGGGGAGGAAAATCAGAAGTTTCGGCTTTAAATTAATGCGATATGCGGTAATTATACTGGTATTTATTGGATTGGGGTACCTAAGTTCCCTGCCCTTGCTAACTGGTTATTTTGATACCACCAGGTTCAAAGATCGTACACTGACAGAAAAAAGCCAGGAATTGGTAAAGCGCTTTAGTAAACCAGTTAAAATCGTCTCCTATACCAACGTAATTCATTCCAACGCTATATTTGGCGTACCTAAGAATAGAATTGGTGATATGGACCGTTTCGAAATGTACCAACGTTTTCTTCCTGGAATGAAGATGGAGTACATAGCATATTATGATACGCTGATACATTATAACGATACCACTAAGACATTACTTGAAAAAGCAAAGCAAGCTTCGGATGCACAGGGATTTGATTTTAATGAATTGCTTACACCGCAGCAAATTAAAAAGAAGGTAAATTTAATTCCTGAAGAAAATGGCTTCGTACGCTTCATCGTTTATGATGGTAAAACAGCCCCTTTGCGGATGTTTAGCGACTTGTTTACTTATCCATTGGAACCAGAGATTAATGCTGCGCTTAAAAGATTGCTTGATCAGCCGGCTGTAGTGGGTATGGTTACCGGAAATGACGAGCGAAGTGCAGATAATAGTACTGAACGAGGTTATAAGGCCATTACAAAAGGCTTAGATGTAAGGGCTTCATTAATAAATCAGGGCTTTAATGTTATTGATATAGACTTGAATAAATCTGATCAAATACCTGATAGTCTTACCGTGCTCATCCTTGCCGATCCCACCGTGGAACTTAGTCCTATGAAGTTGCAGAAAATAAATCACTATCTGGAGACAGGAGGAAATATGCTGATTGCAGGGGAGCCTGGTCGGCAGCATATTCTAAATCCCGTATTGGCAAAATTGGGTATCAACATGATAGCGGGAACAGTGCTGGAAGAAAGCGACAATAATGAGCCTGATTTTGTACAGGCACTATTTACCAAACAAGCAGATGAGTATAAATTATCTGTGTATGATGATGCCAAAGTAAGTTTGTCTGGGGTTGCAAGCCTGGCTTATGAACCATCAGGACTTTACAAAAAACAACCCATACTGATAAGCAATGAAAACCTGACCTGGAACAAAACGGGTAATTTTAACCTTAAAGATAAAATCGTTTTTGACGCCGCTAAAGACCAAAAGAAAAGTTATCCATTGGCACTAGCCGTTACAAGAGCTCTAGGCAAACGGCAGCAACGTATTATGGTACTTGGCGATGCGGACTTTATGAGTAACCAGGAAGTTTCCAGAAGCAGCCCTGGTATTGTCAATGCAAACTTCGTTATTAAAACCATGAAATGGTTCAGTAATGGGGTATACCCTATTTCAAATCCCAGACCTAAGGCCATTGATACGGTCATATTAATCAGCAGGGCAGGAATCAATATGCAAAAGATGTTTTTATTGGGAATTGTGCCATTACTTATTGCCGTATGGGGTGGCGTCTTGTTAATCAGAAGAAAAAGAAAATAGTGCCAAGGATATCACCTTTGTTTTGTATCCGGAGAAAATTGATGATGAAAAAATTCGCGCTCTTATTCCTTTTGTTGGTGCTTAAAAGCCTGGCTCTTGCGCAAAGCAATATTGCAGTCACTGGTAAAGTGCTCGAAAACAAAAATACCCCTGTGCCTGGCGCGGGGGTGTTTTTGTTTAACAATAAGGATACTTTGAAAACGGTTACAGATACGGCTGGCAATTTTTATTTCAAAACGGTAACTACTGCTGTATTCAGTATCAAAGTACGTAGCCTGGGCTACATCACCCAGCAGCAAAACTTTAGTCTGCGCGCTGCTTCAAACATTAAACTTGATCCTATAATTCTTAACGAGGAAACACTTCAGCTCAAAAATGTAGATATCAAAGGAAAGGTAATCCCAATACGCATTAAGGAAGATACCCTGGAGTATGATGCACGGGCCTTTCAGGTACAGGAAAAAGATCGGCTAACTGAAATGTTAAAGTTGATGCCGGGCTTGCAGGTAGATCATGATGGAAACGTAACTTCTATGGGGCAAACCTTGACCCGGATTCGTGTAAATGGTAAAGATTTCTTTACTGGCAATGTAAAGGAATTTGTCAGTAAATTGCCTGCAAGCATCGTTTCCAAAGTTCAGGTGGTTGAGGATTACGGAGATGAGGCTAATTTTACAGGAATGAAAACAGGTACACCAAAAAAAATACTGAATATCGTGACCAATGGAAACATAGACAGTGGAAAATTTGGAAGTTTGTATGCGGAATCCGCATCAAATGATAGGCTAGGGTTATGGGGCGATGGCAGCTATTGGAAAGGAGATAAACAAATCTCTGCCAGTGCCAGGTTGAGCACACAGAACAACGGTGTAGGTAAAGCGAATTCTGCCGTAGCGAAGACCAGTTTTAACAATAGGATCAATAAAACCACCACCCTAAAAACCAGCTATGATTATGATGGATCTGCTACAAATAGTAGAACATTAAGCGATATCAATACGGTTATAAATCAGGAAGTCTTAATCAACAAAGACAGTGCTGAAAACTATAATAACCTTCAAAAACATGCCCTTTCCGGGACATTAGAGAGAAAAACTAATTCAGAGCTGATTAGGTTTGTCATGCTTGCAAATCTCTCACAGGAAAGCGTTAATGGCTTCCGGCAATCTCTTCAGAGTGGCTTAAACAGGCAAGATCAGCACAATCAAAATGTAACTGATGGTAGCCAGCCATCTTTATCATTGAAATTAAATCATAGCATTAAGCTAGCCAAACCTGGACGGTTATTTCAATATGAATTAGAGTCTTTATGGGGAAACAATGCTTTAACTGAAAGCCGGACTGATCAAACTACTTATTATGATATTGAAACAGGTCTCAAAGAAAAAGACTCCATTCTTAATCGGCGCATAGAGGAAGGGAAAAGAAATGGGCTTCTATCTGGAAAGTTAACGTTTTCTGAGCCCTTAAAAAGCAATAACATCCTCAAATCCAAAAAAAATGTATCTGTAAGTTATGCGTTTTCGCAAACTAAAAATAAAAACCATCTTTCTACTTTTGCAGATCGCCAAGGCCAATTTGCTCTTGTAGATTCCTTAAGTAATGCCTTTGTCACTTCTTTTACACAGCAGGAACTCAGACTTAGTTATCTATTCAGTAGAAAAGGCCTCAGGTATTCCTTCGGGATGAAATCTGCGTTATCCACCTTAAAAGGCGAGTATCAAAATAATACCTCAGGTGTTAACCTTTCGCTGTTTAATTTAAGTCCCGTATTCAATGTTTTGGTCCTTCGAGGTAAATCCAGCATTAGCTTAAACCTCAATCAAACCATTACCCCGCCAACTTTTAGTCAATTACAGCCCATACCTGAAGCAAGAAATTTGCAGCGGATTGTAATCGGTAATCCTGAATTGAAACCTGAAATAAGCCAAAACTTATCATTAAATTTTAATAAGACTACGCTCAGGGGCATTTCCCTACAGAGTAATTTAACAACAAGCATTATTCAAAATAGGGTCGCCACCAATACCTTAATTGTTAAGGATACCTTAAATAGCCTCAGGCAAGAGATCAGGTACCTGAATGCAAACGGCGATCTTAATTTTACAGGAATGTTTATGGCATTCAAAACCATAAAAAAGATTATATTCAGCATGTCTGGGCAGTTGGATTATGCAAATAATCTTTATTTCTCAGAAAATGTCAAAGGTTTTAATCGTACAATTTCATTCTCACAAGGTTTGGGTAGTCAGGTCAATTTAAAGAATTTTATGCTGCAGTCTATAATGGGTTATCGCCTAATTAAAAATACGTATAGCACAGGTAATATTAATCCCAGCAGCATTCAAACCTGGTCGCTAAACGCCACTGGTCGTATTGTGCTTACCGAGTCAATCAATACCACTTTCTCATTTGATAAAACCATAAATACTGGATATAACTTTGAAAATCCCAGTCCGTTTGTAGTAGGACTTGGCGTTGATAAGAGTTTTTTTAAAAAGACCCTCATTCTGGGTTTGAGTGTTGATGACTTGTTCAATCAACGTAACAACCAACAGCGTAATATCGCAGGCAATGTAACATCAGATATCCGGACCAATCAGGTAAAACGGGTTTTTCTTTTGGGCTTGCGCTACAGGCTGGATAAATTTGGCAGCTCATATGAGCAAAACCCCGGTGTCATTATAGATCTGCCTCAATAATCAAACTATTTTTAAAAATAATTTGGAGGTTCCAATATTTTTCCTACTTTTGTTGCGAGAGCGTTAATTTAGATGGCGGGAATACTTTTCGAAGTATTTCCGCTTCTTTTTTTATAAGGAATTTCTCAGGATCACTTTAGCCGGGTCACGCATCACTACAACCTCTTTATTCAAAATAGCTTTCGCGGCCTCTTCCCCCATTTTATTAAAATCGGTACCAATTACGGTAATGCCGTTTTCTAAAACTTCCTTCACCGCTGTATCATTGTAAGAGATGAGTCCAATGTCCTTTCCAAGTACCCAGTTATTTTTACGTGCCAATTTTATGATGTCAACATCGTCCTGATCGTACCTGCTAAAAGTAATGAAGGCATCACCTTTTAAAACAAGAGCTTCATCAACTGTACTAAAAATGTAGTGCTCCTTTTTATGAAGTTTGGAAAAGGCCTCAAAGCCCTTAATCACTTCAGCAGAATGAAAAGCCTCTTTGGGTGCAACAAGTATGATTCTCCTATACTTTTCCAGTTGGGGCAGTAATTCTGTAAGACACTCTGCAATGTCATTTTTGTAATCCTGGTAAATACAGGTGTAATCACCCGTTAGGTTTTTTTCATTAAAATCAAGGATAACCCTCTTCTGAGCAGGAATACTGTTCAATACCCCGGCAGTATTGCCATGAAGAAAAGTGGTGACCACAAAATGCGTATAGCTGGGCAGGTTTTCCTCCACCAATTTTTCAAACACTTTAAAATTGTGGTTATGGAAATAAACGTCTACTTCTGCATGCCCTTGTATGGTTTCCAGAAAAGACTGATACATCCTATCTCTTAGTACATTCATCTTGTCTAAAATCAAACAAATGCGATAAGGTTGGTACTGTGTCTTTTTCTTTACATAATAGCCTTTTCTATATTCTGCTTCTATAATGCCTTTTTCTGTAAGGTAATTCAATCCCTTTAAAGCGGTTTCTTTACTTATTTTTAGCTGATCAATCAATTGATTCAGAGAAGGAAGCCTGTCATTTATCTTCAATTGCTCGGTTTCAATTAAGTGGTTAATGTGTTCAGCTACCTTAAGATATTTCATCCGATGTAAGGAGGTATTGAGCTTTTGTTCCTCTTCAGCTGCAGTTTGATGGGCGGCTGTTGAATTTATATCCATAAAATATTTGCGTTTATAAGTTGATGTACAAAACTAAGAGATATTATTGAATAAATAATACCAGACCAAACCAGTTTTGAATTTATTTAACATGTTATTAGTCAGCTTATTGCGATATTTTGTCCTGCTCTGGCTTGGGTTTGTAATCATTTTATTACGGTTCAAATGCCTTAAAAATTTGGATAATGAAAATAATTGCTATTTTTGCTTTTGGTTTTAAACCAAACCAGACCAAACCAAGTATAAGCTATGTTAAACCGTTTCCAATCATCCTCAATATTCCGTTGGTGTAAAATTTGTTTTCTTTTGCTTGCAGTTACCTTTAACACAGCCAAAGCACAGGTTTATAGAGATAAGAAAGCCAAAGTGGAAGATCGGGTAAACGCGCTTCTATCCCAAATGACTTTAGACGAGAAACTAGAATATATTGGTGGAACAAAGGGATTTTACATTAGAGCAATTGAAAGGTTAGGCCTGCCTGAAATAAAAATGACCGACGGACCCGTTGGTACCCATAAAGATGGTAAATCAACAGCCTATCCTGCAAGTATTTTATCGGCAGCCACCTGGGATACCACTCTGGTTAAAAAACTGGGTAAAGAACTGGGGAGGGATTCGAGATCCAGAGGGGTACACATTCTGCTTGCGCCAGGTGTAAATATTGTCAGGGCACCTATGGGAGGGCGGAACTTCGAATATTTTAGTGAAGATCCATTTCTCAACTCCAGGATTGCAGTAAATTACATTACAGGTTTGCAGGAGCAAAGGGTGGTGGCCACCGTAAAACATTATGCCGCAAACAACCAGGAATGGGACCGTAACCATGTGAGCTCCGATATCGATGAACGTACACTCCATGAAATTTATTTGCCGGCTTTTAAAGCCGCTGTTCAGGAGGCAAAAACAGGTTCTGTCATGAACAGCTATAACCCTGTCAATGGCATTCATGCCACTCAGCATAATTACCTCAACAATGACGTGCTAAAAGGGCAATGGGGCTTTGATGGTTTTGTAATGTCAGATTGGTCCTCCACTTACGATGGGCTTGAAGCGGCTAAAGGTGGCTTAGATATTGAAATGCCAAGGGCAACCCGGATGAACAAAAAAGATTTAAATGAAGCCATAAACAAAGGCAAACTTAGCACACAGGTTATAGATGATAAAGTCCGCAGAATTTTAAGGATAATTTTTAGGTTTGGTTTTTACGATCAACAACAGCTCGATAAATCAATCCCTGCAGATAATCCAGATGCTGCAAAGGTAGCTCTTGAACTTGCCAGAGGAGGTATTGTTTTGTTAAAAAACAAAGGCCAGCTCCTGCCTTTGTCGAGCTCAATTAAAACCCTGGCCGTAATCGGACCGAATGCCAATGCCTACATTTCAGGCGGCGGAAGCTCTTATACCTTTCCCTTTCATTCGGTAAGTACAGTTAAAGGCATACAAAATGTGGCAAAAGGCGTTCAGGTTGCTTATGCTCCCGGATTACCAGTACTATCCGATCTTGTGCGTCAGTCAAAATTCTCAACAGGCACTGGTCCCGCTCAGCCAGGATTGAAAGCGGAATATTTCAACAATACCAAACTAAGCGGGAGCCCCGCCATTACCGCCGTTGATACCATTGTAAGCATCAACAATGGCTGGCATGTTGCTTCAGAAGGCCGGGGCATTCCCTTTGATCATTGTTCTATCCGCTGGACTGGTTTCGTAAAGCCAGATCATACAGGGAAATACAAGTTTACGGTGAGGGGTTTTGACGGATTCAGGTTATGGATAGGAGAGGATAAAGTTATAGATCTGTGGAAAGACCAGGGAATTACCACCAAAAGCATTTCTTTAGACCTGTCCGGTGGCAAAGAATATGCTGTTAAATTAGAATATTACGCTGGTCCCCATCCAGTGGACATCAGTTTTGCCTGGCATGCTGATGCATTGGATTTTTCTGAAGCAGCGCGTGCGGCTGCTCAGGCAGATGCGGCCATTGTTTGCGTCGGTTTTAATGAAAGTACCGAGCGTGAAGGAAATGACCGGGCATTTGAACTTTCTGATCATCAGGATAGTCTAATCAATGCTATTGCCAGCATAAACCCCAACACAATTGTAGTGTTAAACGCAGGGGGAAACCTGTCTATGGAAAAATGGCTGAACAATGTAGCTGGTGTATTGCATGCCTGGTATCCCGGGCAGGAGGGTGGAACTGCAATTGCAGAAATACTCTTCGGAAAAACAAATCCAAGTGGGAAATTACCTGTAAGTTTTGAAAAACGCTGGGAAGATAACCCTTCCTTCAACTGTTATTACGATCCTGAAAATACAAAACGCGTAAAATATAGCGAAGGTTTATTTACCGGGTACAGGTATTATGACTCAAATAAAGTTGCGCCCCTCTTCCCTTTTGGATTTGGTTTGTCTTACTCCACGTTTGAATATTCAGACTTAAAAATAAGCCCGCAACAAGGAAAGTCAACAGCATTTATGGTCAGCTTTAAAATAAAAAACACTGGAAAATATGATGGTGCCGAAGTCCCACAACTTTACGTAAGGGATCTGGAGTGTCCTGTACCAAGGCCCTATAAAGAATTGAAAGGTTTTTCAAAAGTATTTTTGAAACGCAATGAGCAGAAAACAGTTGCCATCAAACTGGATAAATCTACATTTTCTTATTACAAAACTGAGCTAAAGAGATTTGGCTATGATCCCGGAGCATTTGAGATTTTAATCGGCTCTTCTTCCAAAGACATTCATCTAAAAGCGGGCATTCAATTAAAGTAATCGATTACACTAACCAAATATATATGCAATGAAATTCTACGTTATATTACTTTATTCAATTTTCTTTTGTCTGCAGGCAAATGCAGCCAAATCTTCGAAAACATACTTTTCTGCCGGCTTGCAGAAGCAATCCCAGCTTACTATTACAGGAACGGTAACTGATATCAATGGCAACCTGATGCCCGGTGTAACCATTAAATTAAAAGGTACAAATGTGGCCACGCAGACCAATAATAGGGGCGCATTTAGAATTTCTGTTCCAAAAAACACTGGCATTTTAATCTTCTCTTACACCGGTTTTATCACCCAGGAGCTTCCCTTAAAAGGGGCGTCTGTTTATCCGGTAACATTGCTGGAAGACAGAAAAACTTTAGATGACGTAGTGGTCATAGGCTACGGTGCGGTTCAAAAAAGAGACCTCACGGGATCGGTAAGTCAGGTAAATGTTGTTGATTTACAAAAAGCACCTGTCGCTTCTTTTGAAGATGCCCTGGCAGGCAGGGTTGCAGGGGTCCAGGTATCTGCATCAGACGGGCAGCCCGGCTCAGCCATGCAAATCTCCATCCGTGGAAACAATTCCGTTACCCAAAGTAATTCCCCTCTATTTGTAATTGATGGCTTTCCTATTGAAGATCCAACCAATAACATCATTAATCCTGCAGAAATAGAAACGATGGATGTGCTTAAAGATGCATCTGCCACAGCAATCTATGGCGCAAGAGGGGCAAACGGTGTCATCATCATTACTACTAAAAGAGGGAAAGCTGGAATTCCTGTAATTACCTATCAAAATTATTTCGGAATACAGAAAAATCTCAGGCAGCAAGAGGTCATGAGTGCTTATGATTTTGTAAAATATCAACTCGAATTTAACAATGCGGTATATACACCAATATATCTCAAAGATGGTCGTACCCTGGATTTTTATAAAGATGTGGAAGGGATAAACTGGCAGGACAAAATATTCAGAACTGCCCCGATGCAAAATCATTTTATGTCTGTAAACGGCGGCACAGATAAAACCCGGTACGCTATCTCCGGATCTCTTCTAAATCAGGATGGAATTATCATCAATAGTGGATTTAGGAGGTATCAGGGAAGGGTCATACTCGATCAAACCATCAATCCAAATTTAAAGGTGGGTATTAACCTCAATTATTCTGCAACAAAAACTTACGGTACCATTGCTGCAGAGCAAAATGGGGGCGCAACCGCCAGTTTAATGTACAGCGTTTGGGGATATCGCCCGGTAACAGGAGATAATTTAAAGGATGAGCAACTGCTGGAACTTCCTTTTGACCCGGATGTAAACCCTACTGCCGAGTATAGGATTAACCCTGCCATCTCTACGCAAAATGAGTACAATCCGTCTTTTGTTAACGCCCTACTGGCCAATGCTTTTGCCGAGTATAAGTTTTTGAAGTCTTTCACCTTTCGCACATCGGGAGGCATTACAAAAAGAACAACCAGAAAGGAGATCTTCAACAATTCCAATACACGTTCCGGAAACCCGCTGTCCAGCAGTATCGGGATCAATGGTTCCATTATGAATTATGACGTTACCAATCTTCTAAATGAGAATACGCTAACATTCAAAAAGACCGTAAACAAAGTACACAATTTTAATGCACTGGCAGGTTTTACACTTCAGGAAATTTCGGGCATAAGTTCTGGTTTTGCGGCTACCCAGTTACCTAATGAATCACTCGGAATTAGCGGATTGGAAGAAGGCACACCCAGCCGACTATATAGCAGCAGCTCTAGTTCTGCCCTGATGTCCTTTTTAAGCCGGCTAACCTATGGTTATAAATCCAGGTACCTGTTTACAGCTTCATTCAGGGCAGATGGATCTTCTAAATTTGCGCCTGCTAACCGTTGGGCTTATTTCCCATCCGGCTCTTTTGCCTGGCTGTTAAGCAACGAGAAATTTATGAAAGGCATCACGCCTATTTCAAATGCTAAATTTAGGATCAGCCATGGTGTAACAGGAAACAACCGGGTGTCTGATTATGCTTACCTCTCTTCTTTGCAAATTACCCCCGCCTCGGGTTATCCCATCAACAACAACGCAATGAATGGTTTGATCCCAAATACACTGGGAAATAAAGATTTAATGTGGGAAAGTACGGCCCAGACTGATCTTGGTCTCGACCTCGGTTTTTTTAACGAACGCATTACCTTGACCGCAGATTACTACCACAAAAAAACCTATGATCTGCTCTTAAATTCATCACTGGCACCTTCCCAGGGTTTTCTAAATGGACTTCGAAATGTTGGTAAAGTACAAAACAAAGGATTCGAATTTACAGTCAATACGCTAAATATTAAAAACAAAAACTTCTCCTGGAATACCAATTTTAATATATCGTTCAATAAAAATAAAGTATTGGAACTTGCAGAAGAAGATCCCTCAATCTTATCAAGGGTAAACTGGGGCAACTTTAACAATGCCTATCCTTATATCGCCATTCCCGGCCATCCCATTGCACAGTATTTTGGTTACGTTTGGGATGGGGTGTACCAATATGCCGACTTCAACCAGCTGTCTAACGGAAGTTACGTGCTCAAAGACAACATCCCAAACAATGGCCAGTCCAGGGCAACTGTTCAGCCAGGCTTCATCAAATATAAAGACATTAATGGCGATGGAGAAGTGAATGGATTTGATCAAACCATTATCGGGAATCCTAATCCTTTGCATACCGGCGGTCTTTCTAATAATTTTACCTACAAAGGATTTGATCTCAATGTATTTCTGCAATGGTCTTACGGTAACGATCTCCTCAATGCAAACCGCATTGAATTTGAAGGGGGAGAGAACCGGAATTCCTTGAATATGTTTGCCGCTTACGCCGATAGGTGGACACCAGAAAATCAAACCAACAACCTATACAAAGTGTATGGTCAAGGTCCTCTGGTCTATTCATCCAGGACAATTGAAGATGGCTCTTACCTTAAGTTACGAACAGTCGCTTTGGGCTATTCCATCAGCCCATTGTTACTGAAACGATTAAATGTTACCAGCTTAAGGATCTACGCATCCGCGCAAAATTTATACACCTGGACCAACTACTCAGGGCTTGATCCGGACGTGTCCACTAATCCTACGGCTTTAACACCAGGGTTTGACTGGTCTGCTTATCCAAAAGCAAGAACCATCACTTTCGGTATTAACCTTACTTTATAATCATAACCAATAGATCCGACTATGAAACCATCATTATTATCAAAATCACCTATTGTAATGAATCATGATCGCTTCATCACAAATAAAGAAAAATTTATACCGATGAAACCTATTATCTATTTGATGTTTATTGTGCTCATTGCTTCCTCTATCTCCTGTAAGAAATTTCTGGACCGCGAGCCGACTGATTTTAAAACCCCTGAAAATTATTTCAACACAGAAAGTGAATTGAATACGGCGCTGATTGGCGTTTACAATAGGCTGGCAGACGAAAGAACCTACCGCAGGGGACTTTTTACTTACCTGGCCATCAGCGATGAGTTCTTTTACAGAAACGTTTCTACCAATTCCATTTATGTGCTGGATTTTGATGCGGCACACATTGATATTGGCCGGTTCTGGGAAACCTGCTACCAGGGAATTGATCGTGCCAATGCACTGTTGGAGCATATGAACAAGCCTATAATGAACGAACTTAAGAGAAATGAAATTAAGGGAGAAGCCTTATTTTTACGAGCTTACTTTTACTTTTTGCTGGTTGATAATTTTGGGGCTGTGCCTCTAAAATTAAGCTCCACAAAAAACCCTGCAGAAGCACCGCTGCCAAGATCTGCTGTAAATGTAGTATATCAACAAATATTAGAAGATATGACTGCCGCTTATGACCTGGTGCCCAGCATTAAAAAAAATCCTTTAGATCAAACAGATACTGGCTTGGAATACAGTGAAAGGATTACAAAATCTGCAGTAGGGGGCATCCTTGCTAAGGTCTGCCTCAGCATGGCCGGTGCGCCTTTAAATGATGTTGCAAAATATGCTGATGCCCTGAAATGGTCCGAACTAATAATCAATTCAGGAGCACATTCGCTGAACCCTGATTATAAACAGATTTTTATCAATGCGGCCAAAGATATAGAAGATCCAAAGGAGTGCATTTGGGAAATTGGTTTTTCCGGAAATAATACCGGTAATCTTTTGCAGGGCGGTACCCTCGGAATCAGTAACGGCATTACCAGTACAGAATTGAATGATCCAGGTTACTCTACAGGCAGTATCAACACTACTGCAAGGTTATATAATTTATATGATGCAACGGATGTAAGAAGAGATTGGTGCATCGCCCCTTTTAAATACACCACAACCAATAACGTAACCACTACAACACCCTGGACAAGCACACAGATTTACGACCGTAATATCGGCAAATGGCGCAGGCAATATGAAACTTTAGTCCCTAAAACCAAGGACTATAATGCCGTAAATTTTCCTGTTTTGCGGTATTCAGATGTATTATTGATGTACGCTGAAGCGGTAAATGGAATGCATGGCTCGCCAAACCTGGTGGCCGAAACTTACCTGAACCAGGTGCGGAGAAGAGGACATAATAAACCTGTAGGCATCCCTGATGCTACGGTAGATGTTACCCCTGGTTTGTCCGGAACCCGCTTTCTGGAAGAGCTTCAGAATGAAAGGGCAAGGGAGTTTGCATTTGAAGGAATGCGACAGCACGATTTAAAACGCTGGGGTATTTATGTATCTAAAATGAATACCCTGGCTGCCGAAATTACAGCCTCTGCACCTTCCACCTGGCGATATGCTGGGTCTGCGGGTAAAAATACCAGCAGCAGAAACCTCCTTTTGCCAATTCCAAATTCAGAGGTCGTACTGAATCCTGAAATTGGGGTTCGGGATCAAAATCCGGGCTGGTAATTGTATTTACACTAAATATTAAAAGAATGAAACCATTAATTTTTATCATCAGCATAAACCTCATTTTATTAGCTGCATGTTCAAAAGATAAGATCCAACAACCTGAATTTGAAGTGCAAACCACTGCGTTAACTTATAAAAAGGGCGAGGAAATTACATTCAAATTTTCAGGTAACCCAGACAATATCACCTTTTACTCGGGCGAAGCCGGGAAAGACTACACGTACCGCAACCGTACTTCCCTGCCCGGTAAATTACAAATCCAATTCAGTTCATTGGTAGACCGCGGCGTTCGAAACAACTTGTCGCTCATGGTTACCAATGATATTAGCGGAACAATTAACTCTGGCATTGTTGAAACCGTAAAGTGGACAGATGTTTCCAGCCGTGCCGTATTTTCAACTGGTGCAGACAATACCCCTTCTGGCGTAGTAGATCTGTCTGATTTTTCGGATCAGGGAAAACCTGTAACCGTCGCTTTTAAATATACAGACGTAAAAAGTACCGTACAACAAAACAGATGGGTAATCCGAACCTTTAGTGCCAGTTCGGTGCGCAACGGACAGGCTACTCCGCTTGCTGTTATGGCCGATGCCGGTTGGGTAGGTATAAGTTTTAAAAATCCTGCCATCACCTGGACCATTACCACTGCTCAATTGTTGATGTATGGTGGTGCCGTAGGGCTGGATGACAACGAAGATTGGGTGATTTCTAAACAACTTGATCCGAATTTTATCAAGTCAGACATCGGATATGTGCTTAAAGATATTAGCACACGGCCTTCAGATTTTAGTTATAGCTACGCTGCGGCAGGCGTATATAAAGTCACCTTCCTGGCTTCTAACAGAATTGGAACGGAGTATAAAGAAGTAGTCAAAGAAATTGTGCTTACCATAGTTCCGTAATCACACCCTATTTACACAAGCAATCAGGCATCATTATGTTTTTGAAAAGGAGAATCTTAGTTTTTATGATAGTGTTTAGCGGCCTTGCCATAACCTGCGCGCTAAATATTGGTTGGCAAAACATCAATTCTATTGTACTGAATGGATCTGGCCTTGATTTGCGTTGGGAGAAAAGCGGAGATGGCTGGCACCTTGCCGGGATTATGGTTAAAAGTAAAAACAGCTGGATAAAAATGCCTCATCCTGATGGCAACTATACCCTGCTCTATTCGGCCTATCAGCCCGATACCGCGGCTGTCCCGCTTTACAGAGATAACCAGAAAATAAACTTTCCTGAACCAGTTTACCGTTACATTACCTCGCACTGGGCCCAGGTTACACAACCTGTACAGCTTAACACCGCCGGAAAAGCCTATCATTTTTACCCTAAACATGGTGTCCAAAACTCCGGTAAAGAACTCCGGTTTTCAGAAGAAACGGCAGTGGCAAGTGTAAATGCCAGCTGGCAAATTGATCCAGTTTATGCCCAGGATGTTCTGGTGATCATAAATATCAAAGCCAAAAAAAGCGGCTACTTTTCCATCGCAAGTCCGTCCTTGGCTACCGTGCTGGAAAAGGAACTGGCCTGGGGTTTAATGCCAGGCTATTTTCAGGGTGCAGCAATAGAAAAAGATTTTGTCAAAGCATATGCCTACGGACAAGGGATACCTGATCAACCTGTGGTGGTTAGAGAGAGAACTGCCAGCACGCTTTCTCCTTTAATAAGTTCCAAAAATGGCCTGACTATGGCCGTTATTCCACAGCCTGGTACTGGTCGCAACCCCTGGGATAAAGATAAAAATACACACAACGAATGGTTGCTCGGCCTTTCCCTCATGAACAGAAAGGCTGCACTTACTCCAACGGTTTATCATCCTGTTTTGGGTCAAAAGGGGTCATATCTTAAAACCGGCGAGAGCAGCAGTTTTACATTCAGGTATTCCCTACAGGCTACAGACTGGTACCCGGTTTTTAAGCACGCTGTTTATGATATTTATCATTTCAAAGATTTTTTAGCGTTAAAACAAACCGCTCAGTCGCTTACCGACCGCATTTTGGCGATGCATAAATATGTAACCGACGATAAGACTTCAATGTGGCGTACAGAAACCTTCAAAGATTTGTCTATCGGTGCACAGGCCTATCTTGGCGGTGTTTTGGGTTCGGATAAGGATGCCATGAAAAACTCTGATTATGGAGCCATGTGGATGCTCGCCAACATCATGAAAGATTCTGTCTTACAGCAAGAACGGCTGCCCTTTGCTCGTAATTTTAAGCTGCTTCAGCAACAGGCAGCACCCGGATTTTTTGAAGGCGCGGCTACAGGTCAGTACTATTTGTCTAAAAGTAAAAAGTTTACAGAAGAATGGGGGCCATACGTAGAGCCCATAGGGCTTACTTATTATACCTTGATGGATATTGGCAACATCCTGTTGTTTCAACCAAATGATGCTGCACTTAAAGCAGGGCTAAGAAAAGGTGCAGACCGCTTGTTGAGCTGGCAACAACAGCATGGCGGCTGGGCAATCGCATATGACCATGCTTCTGAAAAGAAATTATTTACTGAACTGGAAGATTTAAGGCCCACATTTTATGGAATGCTGGTGGCCTACCAGATTTTGGGCGACGAAAAATACTTGCAAGCAGCCTGTAAGGGTGCAGACTGGTATATTGAGCACGCTGTAAACAAAGGGCATTTTCTTGGAGTTTGTGGTGATACCAGGTTTGTGCCCGACTTTGCCACAGGCCAAAGTATCCAGGCCTTGTTAACACTTCATGAAGTCACAAAAAACAAGGCTTACCTTGCTGCGGCAATAAAAACTGCCCGTTTTTACACCACCTCAGTGTATACCCATCCAATTCCAGATCAAACTTTAAAGATGGTTAAGGGAAAAAGCCTGCAGGATTGGGAAATCAGCCAGGTGGGTTTAAGCTTTGAGCATGGCGGCAGCATAGGCTCTGCAAATTCTTTGGGCCCAATTTTACTGGCCAGCCACGCTGGCTTGTTTGTCAGGCTTTTTCAGCTTACAAAAGATTCCATCTATGTAGACATGGCCCGTGCGGCTGCGCTTGGAAGGGATGCTTTTGTGGATAAAAAAACCAGCGTCGCTTCTTATTACTGGACTAAAATGGACGCAGGCCCAGGCTCATTCCCGCACCATGCCTGGTGGCAAATTGGCTGGATCACCGATTACCTCTTGTCAGAAACCGAATTGCGCTCTGAGGGAGGAATTAAATTTCCCAGAGGATTCATTACCCCTAAGGTAGGTCCGCACCAAAGTTATGGTTTTGCCCCCGGTCAGGTGTATGGAATTCCGGCATCCCTGATGCTTGTAGATGGCTTAATTAAAGCAGACAATCCTTATTTAGATTATACGCAAGCCATCAATTCAGACCAAAAGAAATGCTTCCTGACGCTGTTGAACAATAGTGGGAAAACATTAAAAACCCAGGTGCATTTTAACCCGAATAAAATCCCCGGTAGTCCTTCAGCTAAAGTGAAAAATGCGAATTGGCTAACCGCGACTGGTAAAACAGGAAGCCTCTCAACTTCTTCCACATCCTGGCCAGTTGAAATTGCAGCCTATGGTTTAAAAGTTATAGAAATTGAATATTAAACATGAAAAGATCCTGTAAAGTAAATCGTTTATATGTGCTGTGTACTGTGCTAATGTGTTGCATGTTTTGTTCGGCCAAACTGTACGCACAGCAGCAAGCGCATTATTTTATAGAAGCAGAAGATTTTCAATTTCCAGGTGCATGGGTTTTAGAAAAGGAAGCCGGCACTAACGTATTGGGCAAAGGCGCATTAATGGGCAATCACTCTACAGCAGAAACATCAGATGCCTTTACGGTTTTAAATATCAAGGCCAAAGGGAACTTTTTTGCCTGGACCCGCTCCAGGGATTACGCTACAAATAAACCCGGATCAAGAAAATACCTGTTGATTTGTAATGACCAGCCCTTGCAAAAAGAATCTGGCACACATCTTAGTGAGGGTTATGCATGGGAAAAAGTTGGTGCTGTAAATTTTGAAGCTGGCGAAAACCTATTGCGTTTAAAAAATACCAGTCGTAATTATGCAAGATGCGACGCATTATTTTTCACAACTGATGCATCCCTAAATCCGAATAGTCATTTAACCTTAAATAATTATGCCATAAAACCCTTACAGGTAAAAGAAAATCATACCAAAGTAAATGTAGCCGCAGCATCAGTTTTTACAAAAAGGGATAAACTCCTGGCTGTGTTGTCAAATGACAAAATAAGGTTGAGTTTTGAGGAAGTTACCGACAAGCAAAGGGCAAAAAAGCACATTGTTTCCATTACAGCATCTTTTCAGGAAAACCGTTGGGTTAACATTAAACCGGGAACAGAAGAGCACAGGATTTTTTTATTAAGGGCCAAAAATCCGGGTCTTAAATTTGGGCCCTTCTATGCACTTTGGAGCAATTCCTCCAGTTTAAGTGATTTTTCTGTGAAAGGGAAAATGTACAAGACTTTAGATCAAACCAGTGCTAAAAACCCTTTTCTTTCCGGAGAACTCCTGCTCTGCCGGCCTGTTTCAGTGCAACGGCTTTCGCCAGAAGCTTTGAACGTAAACTATCGTGCTGAAGATGGAACAATAGTGGAAGGCATATGGCGATTGAATCCCCAGGCCTCACACTATGAACTCAGTTTGTCCCATCAAGCTCAAACAGAGGGGTATTACAGCTTTGTGGTTTCTGCATTTCAATCTATTCCAGAAAATGAAGTAAAAAGCGTGCAGCTTCCGCCTATGTTTAACTATCAACGTATTCCACAAAGCCCAGTGTTTATACCGGGCGCAATGACGCCACAGCCGCTTAGTATTGTAACGGCCAATCATCATGGTCGGCCTTTAAGTTTGTTTGTTGCCGGCGCGCTCCATGATTTCCCGTTAGACTGGGGCAAGGATTTAAGCTCACGTATTGGTTTTTCCCTGAAAAATGAATTGAATGAAGTGCAGCCTGTAGCGTTTGCACCAGTCTTAGGCCTGGAAGATTCAAAGCTAGCTAGCGGACAAACTTTAAAAAGAAACTTTACTATTGGCGCGGTTGCGGGCGACTGGAATAGCGCGCTGGGCTATATTTCTGAAAACATTTACCGGGTTAAAGACTACCGTTCGCAAAAAGAAGGTTCTTTAACCAACGCAGCATTCAATATCATCGATCTTATAAAAAATGAGGATGCATCTGGCTGGAGCCCGGAACTTAAAGGTTTTTACGACATAGAGGCAGATCCAAAAATAGCACCTACAGTTGCGCAATCCGCCCCTTTGGCCATCATTTCTGCCGCAGTGATCGGTAAAGATGAAGACCTGTATGTTTCCCGTGCCTTGCCTTCCATTGAGTATACTTTATCCCGCAGTGCCTTTAGATGGGCTAAAAGTGCGGGTACACCCTACAATCAGGGAATTGCTTCGCTGCAACTAAATCCTTACACCAACATTCAGTTCAATACGGCCTATTTTGAAGCATTAAACCAGCTGCTGGATAAAAAAAATCCCTGGTTAGTTGAAGTCGCAATGCCTGGTAAATTACCGCGTAAGTCAGCGGGATATTCCGTAAATGTACCCTCATGGACACAGGAACTGGCGGCCTATAGACTTACATTGGATAAGAAGTGGCTTGATCTCGCAATTTTGCATGCCACAACCTTTGTTCAAAATGAGGTATACGGACAAAAGACTGTAGCACTTACTGCTCAGCCATTTTATAACACCTCATTTTATCCTTACTGGTGGGATCTTATGGATCTTTATGAAGTCAGTAAAAACAAAATTTTCCTGGAGGCGGCTACCTATGCTTCTTATTTTACCATCGCTGGTATTCGTGCTTACCCGCTTGTAGAAAATAAACAGCAGTTGATCCATCCGGGAAATGAGTTTGAAGGAAACACCAACTTATGGTGGAAAAATGGCGAAAAGTTCAGGTTGGGATTTCCACGTAAAGCTGGCGACGTGCTGGAAAAAGAAGTTCCACAATCTCTGGTGTCGCCAGTGGGACTTGGTCTGGAACAGCCGGTTACTTTTTTTCTGCCCAATAAAAACGTAAGACATATTTTCATGTCTTCCTGGGCACCGCATTTATTGCGTTTATCTGCGCCCAACCCATCAAATATCTTTGAAATTTATGCCAGAAATTCTATTATTGGTCGTTTTACCAATTATCCCGGTTATTATGCTACAGGTTTTACCGATCTTACTTATCATGCAGATTATCCTTTAAAAGGTCCAGATGTCAATTCAATCTATTACCATCACATTTCTCCTCATTTAGCCTTTACATTTGATTTTTTGGTTACAGAAGCCGTTCAAAGAGCTGCAGGGAATATCAGCTTTCCCTGGGGAAAACAAGAAGGATTTGTCTGGTTTAACAACAGGATTTACGGCGCGGGCGAGGGTACTGTTTTTGGTGATGCACAGGTAAAACTATGGTTAAAAAAAGACCTGGTCACCCTCAATAATCCACAAATCAACTATCTGTCCGGGATATCTAATGATCACTTTTGGTTGGTCTTGTTAAATGAATCTGATCAGGAGCAAGGCTTTGATGTAGTGCTAAGTCCAGAAACCGGGGTAAAAAATAATGGGATTAAGCTGTATAAAGGTAAATCTGCCGAACCTGAAAGTTTAACCCTCATCCAAAATAAAATGAATGGTGTCATTGCTGGAAAAGGCTTAACCGCATATTCTTTTCCCCTCGCTTCCCCAATTGTCAAAAAAGAACTTCCCCCGGTTAAAAATGGTCTTTTGGAAATAGATGCAGGTGCGCCATGGGGTACCGTATATGCATTTCGCATCCGTTCGCCATTTGGCTGGGATTCTATTTATGCCTACCTGGGCACCGCATCAGCAGCTGGTGTGGAAGCAGAACTGATGGTAAATGGGGACAAAAATGCCAGCAAAAAACTTGTGGCCTATCCATTTGAGTGGTCATTTATTAAAGTAGATCCGCTACAACCAGTAAGCATGAGTTTAAAGTTGAAAAATAAAATAACAAACGAAAGTCGTCAGATCAAGCTGGAATTTGAAGGATTTTAAAATAAATATTAGGGAACCATTATACAATCCATTATGAAACAGCTGAGGCCTTCAGAAGAGGGTAGGGCAGCTAAATTTGAATAACAATGATCAAAGAAGAATTTAACAGTAAAAGAGATTTAAGAACAGAAAATTTAAGCGCAGATCTTGTTGTTACAGGCGGAGGCCTTTCAGGTGTTTGTGCTGCAATTACTGCTGCCCGCAAAGGCCTAAAAGTAATTTTAATCCAGGACCGGCCTGTTCTCGGTGGCAACTCCTCCAGCGAAGTTCGTTTATGGGTGCTCGGCGCCACCTCACATCTCGGCAATAACAACAGATGGAGCAGGGAAGGAGGTGTAATAGATGAGATCCTGGTAGAAAACACCTACAAGAATAAGGAAGGAAACCCTTTAATCTTTGACACCATTTTATTGGATAAGGTCATTGCAGAGGCCAACATTACTTTGTTGTTGAATACTGCCGTTCATGAAGTTGATAAATCATCAGCAGATCTAATTTCGGCAGTAAAAGCATTTTGCAGTCAAAATGCTACGGCTTATCACGTTAAGGCGCCTTTATTTTGTGATGCCTCCGGAGATGGAATTGTAGGCTTCTTATCTGGTGCCCCATTCAGAATGGGTGCGGAAAGAATGGATGAATTTGACGAAAAATTTGCACCAAGCAGTGAATACGGTGAATTGCTGGGGCACAGTTTATACTTTTACAGTAAGGATACGGGTAAACCGGTTAAATTTACGCCACCTGATTTCGCATTACAAGACATTACCAAAGAAATCCCAAGATTTAAGAGTTTTAATGCTAAAGAATACGGTTGTAAACTTTGGTGGCTGGAATACGGTGGCCGGATGGACACCGTACATGATACGGAGAAAATCAAATGGGAACTTTGGAAAGTTGTGTATGGTGCATGGAATTACATTAAAAATTCCGGTGAATTTCCTGAAGCAGAAACCATGACGCTGGAATGGGTGGGTACTATTCCTGGAAAACGGGAAAGCCGCAGGTTTGAAGGAGACTACATGTTGCATCAAAAAGATATTGTAGAACAAAGGACACATCATGATGCCGTTGCCTACGGTGGATGGTCTATAGACCTGCACCCGGCAGATGGGGTTTTTAGCGAAAAACCTGGCTGTAACCAATGGCACAGTAAGGGTGTCTATCAAATTCCGTATCGTTGCCTTTACAGCAGGAGTATTAAAAACTTATTCCTCGCGGGCCGCATCATCAGTGCCACACACGTAGCATTTGCCTCTACAAGGGTGATGGCCACTGCCGCACACGTTGGGCAGGCGGTAGGCATGGCTGCATTCATTGCTAAAGAAAAAGGCTTAAACCCGGCGCAGCTGCTTCAGGAAAACAGAATAGCCAGCCTTCAAAAGGAACTGCTCAAAACCGGGCATCATATTCCAGGCTTTGAACTGCAGGACGAGGAAGATCTGGTCCAATCTGCACAGCTTTCTGCCTCCAGCAAATATTCCCTAAAAGCATTGCCTTTAGATTTCCTTAAACCCCTGGATGTATCAACGGCTCAAATGCTTCCTTTAAAACAAGGAGAACCACTTCAGTTGTCCTTCTGCACAGAAGCCCAGGAAAATGCCACGCTTCAAATTGAGTTGCGCATCAGCAGTAAAATAGAAAATTATACGCCCGATGTCATTCTGGAAAAGCAGACGCTTAACCTTAAAAAAGGAAAAAACATTTCAACGGTGGCCTTTAATGCGGTAAATCCGGCAACGAGTTATGCCTTCGTCACCATTCATAAAAATCCTGAAGTGCAGGTTTATTGTTCTGAGCAGCGCCTTACGGGTGTGCTCTCCGTTTTTAACCTGGTCAATAAAGCCGTGTCTAATTATGGTAAACAGACCCCGCCAGCTGATATTGGTGTAGATGAGTTTGAATTCTGGTGCCCGCAACGGCGTCCTGCTGGTCATAACCTGGCCTTTGAATTGGCACAACCGATCAATCAATTTGGCGTTGAAAACATCCAAAACGGCTTCTTTCGTCCCACTACAGCACCCAATGCATGGGTGGCTGATCTCAAAGATGAGCAACCCGTATTAGAGATTGAATGGGCGGAAACCCAGCAAATCCGCAGTATTGAACTCTCCTTTGATACCGATTTTGACCATCCGATGGAGACTGTATTAATGGGGCATCCTGAAGATGTAATGCCTTTCTGCATCAGGAATTATAAAATCAAGGATGATCAGGGCACTGTGGTGTTTGAACAAAAGAACAACTACCAAAGCAATAACACCATTCAACTGTCCCAACCTTTACAAACCAAAAAACTGTACATTGAAGTCAGCCATCCTTCTGCTAATGTACCAGCTGCGGTATTTTCAGTAAGGTGTTACAAATAACCAATTCTTAATTCTGTTAAAAAATTAAACAAAGACATATGAAAAATATCAGCATCTTCCTGAAGAAGATCAGGAATGAAAAAAGGACCTTAATGCTATTTGTATTGCTGAGTCTAAGCAGCCATGTATTTGGCCAGGACAATAATAAAGCGCTGAGGGTATTGGTTATTGGCAATAGTTTTTCCCGAAATGCGACTTCATACTTGCAAGCCATCACAAAAGAAAAAGGTAAAAAATTGGTGATCGGAAGTGCTGAGCTTGGCGGACACTCTTTAGAACAGCACTGGAAATATGTGGAAGCAGCTGAGGCAAATCCGGAAGACAGCGTTGGAAAACCATACAGAGGTAAATCTTTAAGGATGTTATTGTCATCCGGAACCTGGGATATGGTAACCCTTCAGCAATACTCTTATCTGTCTGCAGATCTGGAGAGTTATCAGCCCTATGCTTCAAAGCTTTATAATTACATCAAAACGCTCCAGCCCAATGCAGAAATTATTCTACACCAAACCTGGGCATACCGGAGCGATGCAAAGAAATTTGGCAGGGTTAAGGTGGGGCAATTGGCCAAAGACCAAACAGAAATGTGGCAAAAATCACGCGAGGCCTACCATGCCATTGCAAAACAGCTAAAAACGAGGATCATTCCGGTTGGCGATGCTTTTAATCTTGTCGCTTCAGATCCTGCCCATACCTACAAAAAGGATGAAGGTTTTAATTACCTGAGCCCTGTTTATCCTAATCTTCCAGATCAAACCAATTCTTTAAATGTAGGCTATTACTGGAATGCAAAAAAAGGATTCGCATTTGACGCTAATCATGCCAATGAGGCCGGCAGGTATTTAGGTTCCTTAATCTGGTATGCTTTTCTATTTAAAGATGCTGCCGAAACCGTACAATTTGTGCCAGAACAGGTATCTGCTGATTTGGCCAAGTACCTAAAGAAAGTGGCAGATCAAGTTGTCAATCATCCAATTCGCTAATATGAATTCTATCATAGATACCTCCGTTATTGTCGTTTTCTCGGTGTTCATCATGATCATCGGTTTACTGTTCTCCCGCACAGGGCGTAATTTAAAGTCATTTTTTGCCGGTGGCGAAGCCGTACCATGGTTTATTGGTGGTTTGTCGCTTTTCATGAGTTTTTTCTCTGCGGGTACTTTTGTGGCCTGGGGTTCTATTGCTTACAAGTACGGCTGGGTGGCGGTCACCATTCAGTGGACCATGTGTATCGGCGGCCTGGTTACCGGCATTTACCTTGCGCCAAAATGGAAAGCTACAGGTAACCTTACCGCAGCAGAATTTATCAAAGACCGCCTTGGTCCTAAAGTTCAAAAAAGCTTTATCTACATCTTTATGTTGGTGTCGTTGTTTATCAAAGGTTCGGTATTATATTCCGTAGCGCGATTGGTGGGTTCCTCCTTAGAGTTTCCTTTAATTCCGGTTACCATAGTGCTGGGTTTCTTTATGATTGCCTATACCGCTGTTGGTGGTCTTTGGGCTGTGATGGTTACTGATATCCTGCAATTTGTTATCCTTACCGCCTCGGTATTGCTTATCATTCCATTAGCCTTTGGCGAAGCCGGAGGTGTACAAAACGTATTGAATAAAATGCCGGATGATTTCTTTCAGCTTGTAAATGGTGAATACACCTGGGGCTTTATCCTGGCTTTTGCCTTGTACCACATTTTTTACATCGGCGGCAACTGGACCTTTGTACAAAGGTATACCAGTGTAGATACACCAAAATCTGCCGCTAAAGTAGCTTTCCTTTTCGCGGGCCTTTACATTCTAAGTCCGGTACTGTGGATGTTGCCACCCATGATTTACCAAACCATTAATCCCGGATTAACTGGCTTGGCCACAGAAAATGCCTACTTAATGGTTTGCAAGCAGGTTTTACCGGCAGGTTTGATGGGATTAATTCTTACCGGCATGTATTTCTCTACCTCTGCTTCTGCAAATACCGCTTTAAATGTGGTATCAGCAGTCTTTACCAACGATATTTATAAAGGGAGCATCAACCCTGCTGCTTCGGATGAAAAGCTCATGAAAATCGCCCGCCGCTCTTCCTGGGCTTTCGGGCTCGGCATGATTGTAATTGCCCTCATTGTACCCTACATTGGTGGCATAGTAGAATTTACGTTAAGTGTGGGTGCCATTACCGGCGGACCATTGCTTGCACCACCTATCTGGGCCTTATTTTCCAAACGCATTACAGGTAAGGCCACCATTTACATCACCACCATCAGTTTGGGGGTCAATCTGCTTTTCAAAATCCTACTGCCCGTGCTAATGCATTTCAAACTTAGCCGTGCCAATGAAATGTTACTTGGTGTTATCCTGCCCTGTATATTATTGCTTGCTTACGAAGTCTATGCAGCTTCTAAAGGTTGGATCAGCAAAGAGTACCTTGATTTGCAGGAGCGTAAAGCCATTCGCAAAACCAGTTTTCAGGGGGTTGATGAAAAGGAAGCGCTGGAAATTAAAAGGCAAAATAAATTTGGTCTGCAAGTGATTTCTTTTTCCCTGGCCTTTATCGCATTTCTGCTGTACATCCTTTGTTTATTTACGGCAAAAGGAACCAATATGGTCATCGGGATTGCTACCCTTATTTTACTAAGTGCTTTGATCCCGCTGCGGGCGTCTAAAAAAGTGGTGTTTTAGTTGCGGTTAGTTTTTACTCAGTTGAATAGATTTGATCCTTAAGAGGTCTTGCTCAAGTGCTTTCAGTGCATTTTCGACCTTCTTAAGGTTCTTTTCTAACTCAGTGGCAGTAGGGTTTAGGCTGCTGGTGTATTTTCCGGTAATTTCCCACAGTTCCTTTACATCATCTGTATTTACTTCAAAACTAGCTTCGTTTTCATTAAGCGCGCAAAACAGGGTCTTAAAAGGGAGGGCTACAGAAAGCAGTCTGGCTACAATCAGTTCTTTCTTCGTAATAATGATGTATAAATTGTTTACTACAACCTCTGCATAGGTTGAAACATGCTCAGCAATCAGCAGGTCATTTTGCAAAAGTGGGGCAGGTAATACTTTGTTCTTTACACTAAAAGCCCTTCGGTATCTTTCCCCGGCCTGCAGTGGGACTTCCAGTGGGGCTAAACTGCCTATAAAGGCTTCATCATTTAATAACTTTGCATATTTTTTGGTATCCTCTGCCTTAACGAATAAGGTGGCGGCATAACCATCCTTGTTCAGCACGATAGTGGGCTGTTGAAGTTCAGGCGTTTTTTTTAATAAATCAATTGGTATCAGGACTTCATGTTCACCTATTCCGTGCAACAGCCATTCGTAACTTTTCTGAAAATATTTTGATATGGCCAGAAGCGTTTGATAGGAAGGAAATTGGTTCCCGATTTCAATTTGCGAATAATTGCTTCTGGAAAGCTTAAGGATATTGGCTAAAAAAGACTGTGAAAGTCCATTTTCAACTCTAAGTTTTTTGATTCTCTCGCCGATCGCCTTTTTGGACAGTATTTCTTGCATAAGTAGTTTTAAATTTGTTGATTTGTATACGAGATTAACGGTGAAATGTAACCTTAATCTTGCAATTTAAGCTCCAAAACCCCCATCTTAAGCTATATACTAAAAATAACGAGATTTGGTTTTTGCTATAAATTAACCCATAAACTGTACAAAAGCAAAAATAAATGTCAATAAAACGCCCTGTATGAGAACTAACCTTGTATGCGACAGCTACAACAGCTCCTATTTTTTGATCGATAAAAAATTTCAGCTTGCTTCTTTTTCTGTTCATCCAATGGATAAGCTATCTGTTTTTGTATCGGGCAACTTAGCTCTGGGGCAACAAATTGAGGAATTGCTTACACAACGTTACCGCGAAAACTTTATCAGCAGGGTAGAAAATTGCTTCGCCGGACAGTGTTTTAGCCTGGAAAAGAAGGTGGCGCTGGCCGAAGAAGGAGATGTTGTATTTCAGGTCACTTTCACACCAATTTTTATTCAAAATGAAGTTCAGTATGTGAGCTGTACAGTGGTGAGCAGCAATAGAATTAAGCGACAGCTCAAACTACTCAATGAATATTCACATGTGGCTTCGCACGAATTAAGGGCGCCAATTTCCAATATCCTCAGTTTATCCGGCAGCATCAAAAATAAAAAGCTGGAAGCCTACGATGTAATTAGACTTAGCGGTTTGCTGTCCGACATTAATGCACAGGCAGAGAAGCTGGATGAAATTATCAAACTGCTCAATGACCTCCTGCACAATAACGAGCACATCGTATTCTTTCAGCCAGAGTCTGTTAATCCGGATAGTAAGCATATTGTATTGCTTGACGATGACAAGCTAACAAACAGGATGCATGAAATGTTGCTTTCTGGCTTAGATGTAGAAAAATGCCTCGTTACTTTTGACGAGCCTAAAAAGGCATTTGACTACGTTAAAGCACAAAACCCGGACCTCCTGTTCCTTGACTTGCATATGCCCGAAATTGATGGCTGGGCATTCCTGGGCATGATGCAGGAGCAAGGGATCCTGGTAGACGTTATTATTGTTTCTTCCTCTATAGATCCGTTAGAGCGTTCAAGAGCCCGGGCTTTCAGCTTTGTGAAAGATTTTGTCACAAAACCCCTTACCTCCGAAAAGCTGAAGCTGCTGTTTGATAAAGATAAACCGGCTTATTTCAAAAATTTATAAGCAAGCGCGGCAAACAGCAAACCTATGGAAAGCAGGAGCCACCGTTTCCAGCTGCTGCTGCGTTTAACCTCCAGTGTTTTATTCAATTGTTTTTCCTCCCTGCTTTCTTCAAGTTTAGTTTTGATACTGTTCATTTCCATGCTCCTGCTGTGCCCATTTTGCTCCTGATTTTGGAAAGTGTTAAAAAGCTGTGCGGTTTTTCCATGGTAAATAATTTTTTGAGCTGTACCTTCAAAGCCTTTATAAGGCGAGAAATCGAAGGGCCCGCTTGGCCAGATCTCTACCGTAAATTCAGTTCCTGCCGAATCGTGTTTCAGAAATAAGCTGCTGTTACTGGTGCTGTCTTCATTTACACTAAGATATTTCGAAATCATCTGCAGTTGCAACTTCCTTTTTTGCTGAGCAGTGCTCAATTCTTGATTTTTAACCGAACTGCAACCCATGCAAGTCAGTGTCGCCAAACAGGTGGCATTAAATTTTAATAATTCCATAAACGCGTCGTTAAATTTTCTTTTTCATCCAATCCGCATATCGGCTGATGCTTTTCCTGTGGCGTATGCGTGCATACACACCATCACCCTCTCTGCTGCCTGCCACATTCGTATTTCCTTCTACAGAATATACCCAGTTGTTGTGTACCCCTGTTACCAGTCCGCAATGTGCAATTCGCTTTAAGGCCGGGAAATAAATTCCAAGTACGGTGCCCCTTTCAGGCACTTTTACTACTCTGGAAGATGGAAATAAATTGGGAGACCAGCCCGTTCGTGGAGCTGGATATCCTGCTTGTTTAAAAACCCAGCTGATAAAGGCAGCACACCAGGGATCACCCTTAGTACAATCACCAGCTTTTTGGTACGCTGCAACCCTTTGCCCGTCATTGTGTCCGCTCAGCTCGCGTACACCGATTTCTGCTTTAGCAATCCCTGCTAGCAAATTGCCATCAGGCAGCCTGTTGCCGCCAGCAGCAGCAAGCCAAATAAAGACAAGTAAAAACTTAGTTGTTTCCATAATTCTAAACTTTTAAAATGTAAAACCATAAATTCTAAATCAGGCAAGTCTAAGGCCGACCAGAATTTTGTTAATAGAGTTTTGCATAAGGCAATTACTGCCATAAATACAAGGCCGCTGCAGGCTATCAATAGCCAAATACTTTCTATCCCTGCTACGGCAGCGGGATCAGTGCTGTTCATTTGAAACCTGACAGCCAGGTATAGGAAAAGAATAAAGCCGAAGGCCAAATGCCCTGTGTAACCGTTGAAGCCCCAATTCCGGGGGAACTTAATTGCTAAACTTGTCATAATCGTCTGTGTTAATGTTAAAAGTGAATGCACACCTGCTGGTCCTGTTCAACAAGGTGTGCATTGCCGGGTTAATTTACAGGAGTACTACGTTTCGGTAAATACTGTCGCTCACACGACCCTCTTTTCCTACAAAACTACAGTAACAATGGATTTCTGCTCCAGAAAAATCTGATGGTACATGCAGACTGTAAGTTAAAGCTGAACGTGGTGCTGCGCCAACTACGGGCAGGAATTCGTCCAGTTCTGGATTGTAGATCAGCAACATCAGCTGATCAGTAGGATCGCTTTGGGTGCTGGGGCCGCCGCTGGCCAAATCCCAGGTAAAATTGATGTTGTTACCCGCTGTCGGTACAACCAGCAGGTTTTTTGCCTGGGTAACTGAACCTAAGCTGGTTTTGAGCGTGGTAAAGTCAATCTCAAAATTGGGTGAGAGCCCCATTGTAGCATGTGTTAGGTTATAAGAAACAGCAGCATTCATTGCCGTCTCTGTTGCTTTTGCTTTTCTCGCAAAGCCGATTTCGATCAGGTCGCCAATGTGCGCCAGGAATGAAGTGATCATTCCAAATTTGTAGCGTTGATCTTTTTGTTTTTGTGTGGCGGGCTTGCTTGATTTGTTGTGCAAGCCGGTAATCACATTTTGCCCCTTAAGGTTGTAGCCGATAAGCGGGCCTGCTTTTCCGATGAAGCCTCCAAAGGCTCCTTTTGGTTGTGTTCCCATAATTTTGAGATTAAGTGTAAAATAATTGTTAAAGTTGGCCGCTCAACAGGTTTGCTTAACCAACAGTACAAACATAAGGGTAGCTTTTTTAATGCCTTGTAAAGCAAGGAATTGCTAGTATTTTTTGTCAAAAACTATCAAAAAAAGTAGTCCTGTGTAAAATATTGAACCAATAATCGTTGGTATTTTTTCCGCTGGTTGTCATGATGAAGGAGCTAAAAACGCGATTTTTCTATTTCTTTAACATTTGTGAAGTTTTGTTGAACTACCAAACTGTAGCTTTGCCATTAACTTAATATTGTAAAAGAAAATGACCATAGCGCACTCATTAACCAGGGTACCCAAAATAAGGCAGGATTTTGAAGATCAATTTATAAATGAACTCAGATTATTGAAGGCGTTTGACCTGGCTGCCGAGCAGGAATTAAGACGTGGAGGAGTGGGGTATTTGAGTGAGCAAGCATCTATGTTGCATCCTTATGGAGATATTTGCCGCAAATGCTGGTTTGTAAATGAGGGTTGTGTTGTGGCTTTCCATGAAACCGACGATGTTCACTTGATTTTTGTTGCTGGCGAAGTAGTCATCGTGCCTGCTGGTTGGTTAGGTAATGACGCCTCTTTATACAGTCTGGTAGCCGGTCGCAACACCCATGTGATTGAAATTAGCTATGCTGTTTATGAGCGCATCAGCACAAATTGTCCTGAAGTTATTCCTTTATGGAACAGGATAATTGCTAAAAAGTCGCAGAAACATACGCTTAAAGATATGATGACCAGGAAACCAGGAAAAGAAAAACTCGCGGATTTCGAGACACAATATGTCGATATGTTCCAGTCTTTTTCGATACAGCTACATAAATGGATCATAGCCAGTTTTCTTCACATTACGCCCGGATCTCTGAGTAGGTTATATAAAGAAAAAAGAACCAGCCACCTAAAGGCTGGTCCCAAATGAGTTTTAATTAAAGCCAGTAAATTTGTTTTTGTCTTAATAACCACCAGACTTGAACAATGATCATCGAAAGGAAATAGCTTGACTTGTACTGCATAATTTTGCTTAATGTTTAGTTGATAATCGGTTTTAATTGGCATCAATGTAGGCTTCAATGTCGTCGAGGGCTAATCCTGTGTACTCAGAAAAATCTCTCAGGCCTATATACTGGTGTTTGGACTTGTTAAAAAATGCCTTCATGTTCTGAAGTGCCTTATAGGAAGCGGATATTTCCAAACGGAGCATGCCCATTACGTCTCTAACATCAATCACTAATCTTCTTGTTTTTTCTCTCCTTGTCATTTCAAATACCTCCTTTCTAAGCTGGTTGACAACCGGTTAATTGCTCTTGTCACTCCATTCTTAAAGCTACAGATTTTCTGGAAAATGCATGTTTTTTATACGGGATCTGCCCTGTAACTTATCAACATTTTATGTTTTTTACCTCTTAATTAATGCGAAAATTTGCGAATGAGAAAATAAAAAAATCCCGATGTTAATCTTAAAGAACATATAATATCTTAGGGCTGTAAAATCCAAAAGAAAATAAATTTGCGCCTGATTACGTTTCCTTCACATATGTGAAGCTTAGCGTTCAGTTCTCCAGCATATTAAATCTCAGGAAATCTTAAAATGTTAATTTCTTTTTCAGCAATCCTGGCTTAATGCGCTATTTTTTCTTCTTGTTTATGGCAAAATCAGTCCTGATCGTTCGTTTATATCTTCAAATTTCCTGTATAAAAACTATTTGCCGATATTTTTTTTCCTTCAGACCTAAACGAGATGTAAGTCTCTACATATTTTCCCTGCCATGATTTTTCTAATGTTAATATAGCTGTACCCACCATTCTCTTCGCACCACTTATTTCGTAAGCAGCTTCTTTTAATTCCGGGCAATAGGCCATCAGCATCACACGGTCAGTAGAATTGAAGTCGCCTGCTGTCCTGATCCAGTGAAATATCAGCTCGCCATCTATGGCAGAAACGCTGGCGCCAATGGCTGTTTTCAAAGCTCCTTTACTCAAAATCACATTTTTGTAATCAATTTCCTGTGCAGGATAGGTTCCTGTAATGGCATTACGTAGCAGCTCTGAGGTCACTACATTGTAGATGGAAACGCCGGCTGCTCTATCTACATCCCTAAAGCCTGCATAAGTAAATTCTTTTATCGGCCGCAAAAAATCCACAACCAGTTTTATGCGCTGTTGCCTGCTCAGTTGTTTTTCAGTGGAAGGTTTACCCCCGATGTTTCGTCGTTTCCGGACAATGGATTGTCCTTTAGACTGGTAAACTGTTACCGGGCCAATAGCTCCGGTTATCGAACCTTGATCTGAATGTTTTAAAATCGCCATATCATTAAGTTTAAATGTTTTTTAATTGAACCAGCCCTGCGTACATACTGTTGCTGGTCATTCCGTTTTCATTGATAAAATAGAAGTAGCAATGCAATTCATCTCCAATAAAATCTTCTGGCAGTTTAAGTTTGCAAATTTGATCTTTGCGCCTGGCCTCTCCCTTCCATATTAAGAATTCGTTTTTAGCTTCATTGTAAACCATTATATTCAACTCATCCAGCCAGCTGCAATGTTGATTGCTTTGATCATTTACCCAGCTAAACTGCAGCTGGCTGTCCCCGGTATATTCCGCAGTCGGAAAGCTGGCAATTGGCAGGTTGCCCATACTGATCATTAAAAGGGGATAATCAATTGCAAAATCGGGTCCCAAGCCGGTCACTGCATTTTTTAAATTGTGCCTCATAGCCATGTTCATTGCTGTATGTTCCCGTTTCGCCGTATTGAAGCCTACAGAAATAAAATCCCTGATGATTGTTAAAAAGCCAATCATGAGCTTAAACTTTGCACGGTGATTGATTTGTTTTTCTGTGGGGGGGAGCGTAGATTTCTTTGGTGCGCTTTTTACCAAAAACTTTCCTCCAGCCTCGTAACCCACCATATTTCCTACCTTGCCGGTAAATCCTCCGAAAATTCCATTTTTTAGTATTGCCATCTTGTTTGCTTTAATTGTGATTGCCCCGGATTTTTCCATCCACTGATGATCCGGGTGTGATACAAACATAGCCCGATAGATTAATCGGAACTTCAAAAAACGGAATCGGCATTAAATCCGGTAAAAAGGATAAAAATGAATAATTAATTTGCAGACTTGCTGAACAAATTAGCCCTTATAGAAAGCCGCTGTGTAGTGTCTGTTAGGTTAAGACCAGAAGAATTTTGATAAATATAAACTGAACGATAAGATGTTTAGGGTTCATCTTCGGCAAAGCGGTATAGAAGAGCCCTAGGACAGCCGAAGAACGCTGAAACTTCCTGCTAACTTAGTCATCCACTAACGTATAGGTTTGCCTTTTCTTCCCCCAGAGCAGTTATAGAGAAGTCCCGAAGCACTAGCCTGGCAAGCTTAGTGTAAAAGAACTGCCCAGTCCGGGAAGGCTTTCTACCCACATCTTTCCATGGTTTTTCTCGGCAAACTCTTTACACAACTTGAGACCAAGACCTGTGCCTTTTTCTCTATTGGTACCCTGACTGGAATAAAAAGTGTGGTTGGCAAAGATTAATTTCAGGTTTTCTTCAGAAATCCCTGTTCCAAAATCCTGTATGGTAATTTCAGTCTGATCCAATTTGCGGACAGCAGAAATTTTAATGCTGCTACCCTCATAGCTAAATTTGATGGCATTACTCAGCAAGTTTCTTAAAATAAGCTGCAAATGGTTTGGATCTGCGGTTATGGCGGTATGAACGATGCCTGTGAGGTCGGCTTTAATGGACTTCGCTGCCATGGCAATCTCTGCACCAGCCAGTACTCTTGTTACCACAGGCAATAGATCAATAGTTTTGGGTTTAACCTCAATGCCGTTGAGCTGACTTTGGCTCCATAGCAGAATGGTGTCAATGTTTTCCTGCACGTTGTTTACCTGGTCGGCGAGTTTGCTGCTCAGTTCTGCAAATTCTTCAGGGCTAAAGATATCCTGTTTTAGCATCTGCAGGGCATTACCGGTGCTGGCAATCGGACTGCGGATGTCGTGCGCAATGATGGCAAAAAGTTTTTCCTTATTTAAGTTCTGCAGGTTCAGCTCCTGGTTCTGCAGTTCAATTCTCTGCTGATAGGCAAGGTTTTGCTTCTTAAAAAAGTAAAGAAAGAAAAGGAATAGTACAATGCCGTTAAACAGCACAATAAAGCGGTGGGTGGGAGAGACTGATGGATATTCCGGAAAAAGGTTTGGGTTATGATAAATGAAAAGGAACAATGTAGCATTGAACAGACTAAAGGTGATGCTAAACTTAAAATCATCCATGAGCATAAAATATACACCAATAAAAATCAGGAGGTAAAATTCCATGTTATTGTCGTAAAGCATGGCACTTGCAGAGCAGCAGAGCGAATAGATGAACCCGGCGACTATAGGAGGGTATTTGTAAATGCCGCATTTATGAAAGTACAAAATGCCAAATCCTGCTATCAATGTGATGCAATTTAAGAGCATAAGAATGCCATATCCTGCTAAACTATTGTTCAGCAGAAATATAAAAGATGAAAATCCTCCTAAAAGGCCTGCAAAATTAATTACTTTAACCTTGCGGCGCTCCCTGTACGCCATTTCGTGACGTATGCCAGTAGCTAACAAACGTCTAAACCATTTCATGTGGTATCTTTGGTTAATTGTCAAATATAGTAAATCAATCTGGGTTAGTTTAACGTAATTATCAGGGCATGAAGTTTCCTTGCACTCTGTTGCCAACTATATAGCTTAGCCCGCTGCAGCCCTTTTTTTCTAAGCAGTTCAAGCATGATTTCATCTTTCAGCAAACGCTGAAGCTGATTTGCCAGATCCTGCGCATCATTCGGGTTAAAATATACACAGGCATCGCCAAGTACTTCGGGAAGAGAAGAGGTATTGGATGAAATTACCGGACAACCACTATACATGGCTTCCAAAGGCGGGATGCCGAAACCTTCGTAAAGCGAAGGGAAAATAAAAAGCGAGGCATTTTGGTAAAGGTATTTAAGCTCTGCATTAGAAACATAACCCAGATATTTTACAAAAGAAGAAGGCGCCGACTGCTGTAGCGTGGCAGATGCACCACCTGCAATGAGCATTTGATAAGGCTTAAAATCAATTTTTTCAATGGCCTCGCCAATTACAGGGAAATTTTTATTAACGCTGAGGCTGCTTACCGCCAAAACAAATGGTTTTAACGCTGATATTTTTGTTTTAAAGTCCTCATCTGGTTCTTGAAAACGTGACAGATGATCTGCAGCGTTGTAAATGATCTCTAATTTATTTTCTTCAAAGCCGGCAAATTTTACCAGCTGTTGCTTTGAGAACGCAGAAACGGTAACCAATCTTTGTGCTATTTTGCTCAGTAATGGAATCGCCAGCTTATACCAGGTCCTGAATATAAATGGGAAAAATCTGGGGTTTACCATAAAGGATGCATCATGTACCATCAACAATTGTTTCCTTTTAAACAAGGTAGAAACAGAGCACATGCTGATCAGTAAGTTGCCGAAGGTATAAAGAGGCAATTCCAGTTGCTCCCATAAATTACCCTTCAACACACCTTTTTTTACAATGTCGATGTGCTTTAATGCTATCGGTGTTACCATTTCTCCCGAATAAATGAGGCGGTAACAAAACTTATCTTTGTCAATCTCCCCGTTTTCCAGCATCTTGTCCAACCCTTTTACCAATTCATAGGCAGTTCGCTGCACTCCGGTAAGCGCTTGGGTAGTAAAGCGGCCATTTAAATATATCGTTTGTTTCATGGCCTTAATTCCATTTAAATCTGTAGATGTACAATAGTGAAATAAGTAATGGGGGAATGTTATACATGTTAAGTGAGGTAAATCCCACAAGGAAGCCAAACAAAGTTCCAAAAATGACCACACAGATGGTTCGTGTTAGCAGGGATGGGAATTTCTCAAACCAATTCTTTAAAATTCTCAAAGAAAACCCGCTCAAAAATGCCGTGATGCCTGAAAATAACACCACGCCTACCCATTGAAACGAAACGTATCCCCATAAAGGTAAGGGTAGCCTGATACCTCCTGAACTTACATTGTTGATGTCTTCTGTCGGCGCGGTTACATTTAAGGTATATACAGAAGGGTTCCATTTATAATGTCCGGGAATTAAACCGCCGTAAATGGTCTTTCCATAAGTGTATACAGGATGGTCCCGGAACTTAACCAAAAATTGTAACTGATCATCAATATCAGGCGAACTCGCGGCAACTACCTGCCAAAAATCTTCTTTTCCAGATAAGGTTCTGGCACCCACAATATGATAAAAGAAAGCACTGCAAATAAACATGCCTACAATCCCAATCATCAGTAATGCAAAATGCCTTCTGCTTTTGGTCGCCATTACAATAGTTACTGCAAGTGCCACACCACCAAAAGCAGAAGACCTAACCAGCGACATGATCATGAGGGAAAAGGCAATCACGGTTAGGTATAAAAAGAAGGTATAACGATATTTATACCAGATGATGCAGGCAATAGGCATAATAGTTGCCAGAATAAAAAAGGAGCTGCGGAACAGTATGGCTACCCTTCTGTAAGGCTCCTGATAAGCTCCCCTAAATAGTTTGGCAGATATGGGGTCCTGAGCAAAAACAGGGATAAAGCCCATTCCAATATAGCTAATGATTAAGCCTGCCACGCCTCCAATCATTAAGTACTTTGTAATTTTTATGGCCCGCTGCTCATACTGTTCTTCATTCATCAGTTCAAAAGAAAACCGGGTATAATAGCCTCTGCCAGCTCTGAAACCAAGGATAAATAAAGGTAAAAAAGAGAGCATGCCTACAACCAGCACATTCACGTACAGGTCTACTACGGGTTTGGGATAAAACCTGGAAACATCTACCACAATTGAGGGGACAAAGATGGAAATGAAACTGCCGCCTGCCGTTAAATGAGAAACCACATTTAACCGACTTGGCCATACCATATAACCACAAAATGTAAAAACTATTAGTGAACTAAAAATTAGAAAATTATCCATGCTGTCCTTTCTTGGTTTGCAATTGTTTCAGTATGTCGTTATATTTTTCTGACATATGGCTAATGTTAAATTTTCCAAGCACTGTATCTCTTGCCGCTTCAGCGATCCTTTGACTCTTTTCCTTTTCCTTTAAGGCCATGATCATAATGATATATAAGGCTTCTGCATCTTCTGCCTTAAATAATAATCCATCCTTTTGATCGCTGATGATTTCTTTTGTGCCTCCGGTATCAGAGGCAATGACTAATTTTTTACAGGCCATGGCTTCGTAAATGGTTGTCCCAAGAGGTTCGCTACCCAAACAGTCACTATTGTTGATGACAATGTCGCATGCATTATAAAAAGCACACATATCCTTGATGAAACCAGCATGGTCAATATTTGCAGATTCTGAAATTTCCCTTTTTACGGCGGCGGCATAACGCAGGGTTGATTGTTCATAGCCACCGGCCAGCAACAACCTGATTGCCGGAAAAGATTGCTGCAGCTTATTAAATACTTTGATAAATTCAAGCTGCCCTTTTCTGGGGGCTACCACACCAGGAAAGCCAATTACAATTTCCTCGGTTTTGTAACGCAAACTGGCCCTGAGGCTTGCGCGTTTAGTCAACTCTGGTTTAAATACTTCCGGATCCAGCCCATTGTATAAAACCACGCATTTTTTATGCTCCCGATATTTTTCCTTAACAGCGGCAGACACCACCAGGGTGCGATCATATTTTTTTAAACATAATCTGGAAAGCCTATGCTCAATTTTAGAAAAATACTGAAGGTCATGGTCGCTCCAAACCCATTTTACTTGTCTGCACAATAAAGGCGCACAATACATCAACGGTAGCAAATAGGTTGCGGGCACAATGGTATTGGCGTGCACTACATCAATCTGGTGCTTTTTGATATAGACGTACACTTGAAAAGATAGGGCAAAATAATTTTTGATTGCTTTAAGGTAAAAGGAAATACTGCCCCCTGCGCCACGGTTAAGTTTCTTTAAATTGTTACTTGTGCTAATTTTATAAGGCGGTTTTTCCTGGAGCAGCTGTGTAGCAAAGTTTCCGGGCGAGAGCAGTAAATGAGCATCAGCAGAAGCGGTATTGTAGCGCATTAAACGCTCAATTACAATCTCCGCACCCTGGGCTTTCTCCCCACCAAAAACATATAAAATTACCGGCTTTTTATTGCTTTGCATCATAGTGATTTTCTACGGCACCAATAGCCAGTTTAAAATGTTTTCCCTTAATTACAGCTTCCCTAAGCTTAAGGACGTTGTTGTTCATTTCTTTATAGTCCGCTGCGGTTATGATTTTTGTTTGCAACTCCTGTAAATTGTCTATAAGGAAACCGATCTTTAGTTGTTGAATCAAAACGCCAATCGCCGAGCTGCGTGGTGCAATTAACGGAAGACCTGCAGCAATGTATAAGGAACATTTGTGTGGGTTGTTGTATCTTAGATAATTGCCTAATATTTCGTCGCAATGCTCAATGCTGCTGCCATCCCATATCAGACCAAAATTTCCTTTTAACTCCCTGGCTATTTGTTCTGGTGAATAGCTCCCCTCCCAGAACAGATTGCTGCCTTCCTTATTGTCCTCATTCCTAAATCCAGGGCCGTATAAATTAAACCTGCATTTGTCCAGTTTAGGTAAATCATAAATAAAGGTACTTTTTTGAAGGTTCCCGGCGTAAACAATGTTGAATGCTGGAAGACTACCGGCCGGTACCGCGAAATCATCTGTAAGGTAATCAAATAGATGAAGCGATATCATCGGTACGGTTACGCCATATTTTCGAAGCCAGCCCATCATTTGTTCGTTGTGTACAATCAACGAACTGTAAGCATTCAGGTTGTTTACTTCCGCTTTGATCAAATTGAGGTCTTTTCCACCATTCCGCAAAGATTCCAGGTCATGGACCACACAAAAAAAATGAATCTTTTTAAACTTCAGCAGCTTTATAAAATGTTTGAATACACTGTTGATGCTGAGTAATGGGTATTGAATGCCAATGATGGCATCGTTTTTTACCGATAAAAAAAAAGAGAGTAGCTCCTTAAGCAGTTTAAAATAATATTTGGGCCTGTTTGCGTTATTGCCAACGGTTAAAGTGTAATCTTTATAGCCCTGTGCCGAAAATATACGGTTGCAGTCCATCACCGCTTTACTTGCTGCAGAATTGGCATCTATATCTTCAAATCGGATACAAAACTGATATTTGTGTTTGATCATAAGACCCGTGTTATTTTAGGATTAAAGAATAGAGAAGCCCAGGCCGAACCTAAGAGCACACTGATAAACTGGAATCTGTTTTGCGTTCTTATGCTCAGCAATTTAAAGGAGGTATAGCTAACCTTAAATAGCAACCAAATGAAATAATAGGCAAATCCCCGGTTCTTTTTAACCATAAAAAACTCATTTCTAAAACCATATTTATGCTTCCAAAGGTTGGCAGGTATATCCCTGTAAAAATCCGGGGCATAATTAACAGGTGTCTTGTGCAAGGCAATGCTGTCTTTGCAGTATAAGCCTAAAAATCCTGCTTTAGTAATCCGCCTTGTATATTCCTGGTCGTCGCCCCAAATAAAAAACTCCCGATACGGTAGGCCCACCGCTCTAATAGTGGCAATATTAATCAAAAGTGATACAAAAGAGCTATTTTCTACCAGCAGAATATCTTGTTCATCGTAAAAGTTAAATGGAATTTTGGTGTTAAAGGCTGGTTTTATCTCTGGAATGTTCATCAAATGCGGGCTCCTGTCTGTCCATATGCATTTACTGCCAATAAACCCTACAGGTTTTTTCGGCAAGGATGTTTTCTTTACCAGGTTGCTCAGGGTATCGGGAAAACAAATGGTGTCATCGTCCATCACCCAAACCCAATCTGCATTCAGTTCTGCCGCTTTTTTAATGCCCGTGTAAAATCCCCCTGATCCACCTGAGTTTTCCTGATGGATCACCAATAGTCCCTGTTGTTCATTTAGCCAGGCTTCCGTACCATCTGTACTCCCATTGTTGACTACAATAATGTTCAACAGGGGGTACTGTTGTATTTTCACGGCAAATACAGCTTCTTTTAACAACGCTAAACGGTTATTGGTAACAATTAAGGCTACAATATAAGGGCTCATCTATTGGTCTTTAAAATGATCACGTACCTTTTTAAGGGCTGATCCAATGATCTGGTGCATGTCGTAATATTTATATTCTGCTAGTCTGCCGCCAAACAAAACTTTTGTTTCAGCATCTGCCAGGACCTTATATTCTTTATATATCCTGTTATTTTTATGGTCGTTAATTGGGTAGTAAGATTCCTTTCCCAGGGTCCATTCTTCAGGGTACTCCCTGGTAACAACAGTTTTCGGCTGGGTCCCAAATTCAAAGTGCTTATGCTCTATAATCCGGGTATAGGGAACCTCTGCTGCCGTATAGTTCACTACTGCATTGCCCTGAAAATTTTCCTCGTCCTTTAACTCATGTTCAAACCGCAGGCTCCTGTATTCCAGGGTACCAAACCGGTTGTTGTAAAACTTGTCTATGTGGCCAGTAAATACAGTGTATTCAGCAATTTCATCCCATTCATCCCTTTTTTCAAAATAGTCTACATTTAGTCGTATTTCTATATCTTGTAACAAGCCTTCCGTGAGTTTGTTATATCCACCAATAGGAATGCCCTGGTAACGGTCATTAAAGTAGTTGTTATCATACGTAAACCTCACCGGTAGTCTTTTAATGATAAATGCAGGAAGTTCCTTTGCAGGTCTTCCCCATTGTTTCTCTGTATATTCCTTAATGAGTTTCTCGTAAATGTCTTTACCCACCAGTGATAAGGCCTGCTCCTCCAGGTTGGCAGGTTCGCTGATTTTAAGCTGATCTATCTGCGACTTTATTTTTTCCTTTGCTTCAGCAGGTGTTTTTACTTTCCAGAGCTGGTAAAAGGTATTCATGTTAAAAGGAAGGTTAAAAAGTTCGCCTTTATAGTCCGCCACCGGAGCGTTGGTATATCGGTTAAATTCTACAAATGAATTCACATAATTCCATATCTCTACATCATTGGTATGAAAAATATGGGCACCGTAGGCATGTACATTAATGCCTTCTATTTCGTTGCAATACACATTGCCGCCCGCGTGTTTTCTTTTGTCGATGACCAGGCACTTCTTGCCGCGTTTAGTGGCTTCATGTGCAAATACAGCTCCGAATAAGCCGCTGCCCACAATTAAATAATCATATTGTTGTTTCATAGGTGTGTGTTTATTTTTTAGGTCTTATTACTGGCCTGGCCGACCAAAACTGATCGGCATAGAATTGTTGTACTTTTGTGGAAACCGGCGTGTGCTGGAGTTTGCTGCTCAATTTTAAGAAGTGGAAAAAGCCCTGCAAAATGTACCAGCCCGAAGCCATACCTTCTTTTTTTATAAATTTTAAATTGTTGATTAAGGTGCGGAAGATATATTTAGGCCTGTCTTTTTCGAAATATTTGTAGATAATGGCCATTTCGTTTCTGGCGCTGTAAAGGCGCATGCGTTTGCTGCTCCTGTTAATGGTACTGGCCCGGTGAATCACAATGGCCTGCCCAAAAAAGTTAACCCGGTACCCCGCATCCATGCAGCGCAGCGCATATTCAAACTCATGGGTATACAGATAAATCCATTCGGCGTAGCCACCTATTTTTTCAAAAAGCTCCCTGCGGATGATTGCACCGCAGCCAATGAAACCTACAATGTCTTGTTTATGCTGCCAGGCATCGGCAGGTAGTTCAGCTTCTGGTACAGTTTTTTCAGGCAAGATCTGAAGCGCCAGAATTCCGATATCGGCATGCTGCTCCAGGTAGTCAATGGCTTCATTAAGCCCGCTTTCAATATGGCTGTCGTCGTCCAGTACCAATATATACTTGTATTTCGCAATTTTAAAGCCTTCATTCCATCCTGCAATGCCATTATTTACTGGTTTTGTAACCAATACCACTTCCGGATGATGTGCGCGCAACAATTCGGAAGTATCATCTGCAGAAGCATTGTCTACCACAATGATTTCCATGGTATAGATGCAGCTACTGCTTAACTTTTTCAATTTCTCTATCGTAATCAGGACTTCATCGCTCCTGTTATACGCCAGGATTACTATTGATATCATACTTTGTCTTCCTTCCTTGCGGTACTTATGCCAAAGCCCTTTTTAATAAAATCAAATGACGGTTGTGTACCCCAGAACATGTTGGCAAAAAAATCCTGTGTTTGCTGGGAAACAGGGGTATGTGGTAGCCGACTCTTGAGTTGCAGAAATTTAAAGCCACCCATAAAGCAGTAAAAGGCGGCCATGAAGCCTTCCTTTTTAATTACTTTCATGCTGTTAAGCCATACTCGAAGTATATATTTTAACCTGTTGTTCCGGAAATGCTTGTATACAATTCCCATTTCATTACGGGTTGAATACATCCGGAGCCTTTTATTGGTCCGGTTAAGCGCACTGGTTCTATGGATTATACTGCTGCTCTTAAAATACCTGATCTTATAGCCGGCATCAATTACCCGTATTCCGTATTCCCATTCATGCCCATATACATGCATCCATGCTGCAAAGCCCCCTATTTTTTCGTAAACTTCCTTTCGGATCAGTGCCCCGCAACCTATAAAACCAATTATATCGGTATGTTCAGGCCAATCGCCGGTTTCGTAACTGCCACCAGTAATGTTCAGTGCTAAAATGCCAAAGCTGGGGCTTTGCTCCAGATAGCTTACCGCTTCAGCTAAACCGCTTTCAATGTGGCTGTCATCATCCAGTACCAGCAGGTATTGGTATGTCGCAACTTTAAAGCCTTCGTTCCAGCCTGCTATTCCGTTGTTTAATTCCTTCGTAATTAAAGTGATATCGGGGTGGCTTTGCGCAATTTTTAGAGAAGTATCGTCTGCAGAAGCATTGTCAACCACAATGATTTCTAACGGAAATGCTAAGTTTCTCCGTAAAGCTTTAAGCTTTTCAACAGTGTACAGCACCTCATCGCGTCTGTTGTAAGAAAGAATAATTGCAGAAACCATAGGTATGTTTAGTGTATATTGGCCTTGCCACGGTTTAAAATAAAATGTTTGATAATCCTCAATATCTCAATGGCATTACCGGCTATTTTTTTAGGTATAGCGCGGTAAGAGAAGTCCTCATATTTGTTTCCACGAAAGGGCAGGATTTTTAGGTACTTATAATATTCGTTTCTGTAAGGATGCCAGTTCAGGTAATTCCATGGTTTTGTTTTTCCTGCAAAATGTACAATAACAGGTTTCTTAGCTACCTTAACCCTAAGGTGCAGTCCATTATAGGTTGCACTCAATGCTTTCCATTTTCCGGCAAAATACATGTTCAGCGTATCCTGGTCCAGGTAAACAAGGTCATCCATTCGCTCTTCTGCCAGTTTTAGCAGTGCCGTTGTACTTTGATTTGAACGCCAGTTTTTCAGGTTGATGAACAAAACACCGGCATTAAAGTACTGCGTTGTAGGGTAACCAAGACTGGTGATCCTTTCTGCGTTTACAGCATTGTGCTCCCTTGTCTCCTTAACAGCATAGAGGTATTTCATTGATTCGGGTTGGCTGGTGTCATTGTAAGCGGCAAATTCCAGTTCTGTAAACGCTTGCAGCGAGCCGGTAACTATGGTGTCAGAATCGATGAACAGGCCTGCATCTACATCTTCTGGAATGACATCTGCAAGCAATAACCTCAGGTAGGTATGAACGGTAACGTGTTCACCCGTTTTGTATCCCTCAAATATTGAAGTGTCCTGGTATATAGGCTGTACGGTAATGCCATATTGCTTCCTGCACAAGTCTATAATGGGTAAAAGGAGTTGGTGCTCTTTAAAATCGTAGATCAGGAAAATCCGCAGGTCTATCTGCCTGTTGTTTTCGAGCAAAGATATCAGGGAAACTGAAAAATAAGGGATAAAATATTTGCTGGTGGCATAAAACACATTTAGCACTCTTCTTGGATACGTGTTTACAATCATGATCGGGAAAATTTGATGAGAATACTTTGTTTAAAGGCCTGCACATATGGGTTTTTGATGTACAAGCTGATATAGCAGGCATAAAAAAGGATGCAGGTAACGATAACAGACAGCTCATTGATCACTGTATTGAACGGCAGGTGTTTTAATAAAATGGCGATTGGGAAAAAGAATAGCGCACCTATTAAACATTGCAGCATGATTTTACGGTCAAAACTGATCTTAAATGTTTTGGTTAAGAAATAATAGGCCAATGCTGTGGTTAAGCCTTCTGTAAGCATAATGCCAATTGCTGCGCCTGTGTAAGAATAAAAATGGATCAATAAAATATTACTGGAAATGCTAAACAGCATGCCGATGAAATATGATTTTAGCAGGTATTTCTCCTTGCCCAATGGTGCAAGCAATTGTAAAAAAAGGATGCTTGCCATGCCATTCAGCAGCACCATGGCCGACATGATTTTTAGTGGCAGGCTGGCTTCTGCAAATTGATCTCCTGCAAACAGGTGTATTAAAAAATCAGCCGAAACATATAAACCCATTGCTACGGGAAACCCGATGAGGCAAATTAAGCTAAATGATTTGTGGATGAGCAAACGAATGCCTTCAAAATCTTTTTGTTCAAAAGCCCTGCTTACCCCAGGAACAATTACGGCCGTAACCGCAGCTACCATTGCCAAAGGCAAACGCACCACGCGTAAGGCCGTAGCATAAATACCTACAGCTTTATCTCCTTTCAGGAAGCCCAAAATAACCGTGTCCATTAACACGTATACACTTACCGCCAATGTAGATCCTAAAATGACCATGAGCGGGCGCATGTGTCTTTTAAGGTCAAGATTGTTAAATCGAATTTTAACCAGCTTTCTTAAATAATAGACATTTACAAGGCCATTGAGGATGCCGCCGCTGGCCAGTAAAAGGTAATAGACAATTGGATCGGAGGCTGGTTTCAAAAATATAAACAGCAGCAGTACCGAAAGACAGCGCACCAATAGGGTCCTGATGGTTACATACGCAAACTGTTCAAGTCCCTGGAACAACCACTCAGCAGATAATACTCCTGATACAACAATAGCAATTCCCACCCAAACCAGGTCATAATGATTTTTTAAGGCGGGTACAAAATGCGCGGCAATCAGGTAGATCAGTGAAAAGAGCAACGCTGAACAAATGTGGATCAGAAATATTTCGCTAAAGGTTTTGCTCAGTTTTTCTGGATGGTCTTTGAGTTTAGAAATTTCCCTTACGCCATACAATGGTATACCTAAAGCAGCAAATAAAATGGCATACTGCGTAAAGCTATCAATGAAATTCACACTTCCTATGCCTTCAGGACCCAAAATTCTTGAAGAATAGGGGAAGGTGACCAGAGGAAAAATGAATTGACTGATGGCCAATAAGTAATTGTATAGCAGGTTCTTTTTTAACATGTTAGCGCTTCTTTGTTGGCAGGATTAGCTGTTTTAACAGGTAGAGATAGTACCTAACCACCAGCGAGGGGTGAAGCAGCGGCAGGTAGGCATACTTACTGCCTGTTACTATTTTGCTCATGCCTCTATCTATCCATTCGGCCATCATCCACCTGAATTTATTGCTTAGCGGATTGAAATAATATTTAGGCACAAAACTTTTATATTCTGTAAATCTTTTCAGCTCTACCTCGATGGAAGGAGTGGAAAAAGAGCGTGTAGATTGCGCGTGCGACCGAAAATAATTGAGCGGACGATTCGAATAGGCGATTTTATAACCCGGTCCTTTCAGGATATTCTGCCAAAACAACCAGTCGCCACAAAACCTCATATTGGTTTGCAGCACTTCATCTACATTCCGAGGCTTTTGAAAGACCACTGCACTGGCATTTGGAATGGTATTTCTGTATTTAATGTACTTATCCAGCTCAACGGAAGCTTTTTCAACGTGACTTTGCGTCCATTTAACAGGATCCAGTTGGTCGGCATGTAAGGTTAAACCCAGCACATGGTCATGCTCATCTACATCTATACAGCGGCAATAGGAAATCATTACTTTTGGGTCATGGAGTAATGGCGCCATCAAAGTCTCCAGAAAATCCGGCTCCGCATAGTCATCGCTTTCGGCAATCCAGATGTATTTTCCCGAAGCCTGTGCCATGCCTTTTTTCCATTGTTTAAAAGTAGATCCACTGTTACTTTCGTTGTAAATAATGGTACACACTTTTTCATGCCTCCTAAAACTTTCAAGTATTTCCCTGCTGTTGTCTGTAGAACAATCATCCATTAAAATGAGTTCAAAGTCAGTATAAGTCTGGTTTAAAACGGTGCTGATGCGTTTGTTCAGAAACCGGGCATGGTTATAATTGGGTATAATTACAGTTACTTCAGGCATAATTGTTCGCTTATATATTTTCCACGCATAATGCAGTCATCCGTCCAGTAGTACTTCCATTGGGCAAACCTGCCTGCTAAAATGATACTGCCCAGTGCCTGCGGCGCCTTTTCTGTCCACTCGGTCATTGGCAAAAGGTCATCCGCTTCTCTGGCCAAACCTTTGCTTTCCAGCCAGTTCAATACTTGTTCCTGTGCAGCCCTGCGTTGCGTGTCAAAAATCACATTGGCCCAATCAATCCATTTGCGGTGTGAGGAGGAGATGTCTTCTGCAGCACGGATTAATTTCATTTCTACCAGCTCGTTCAGTACTTCGCATTCTATATCTTCTACCGCCCGCTGAAGTGGATGATAATCTGAAAAATATACTTCCACCTGAATGCCCGATTTGCCTTCAACACCGTTAGTGGGCGATAGCAATTCGGTAAAATTGATCCTTGTGCTGTAATATTGCTCATCGTATACATAAATCCAGTGGTTGTCTACCGGTGCCGGGTGGTTTACCACTACATTGATCAGCAAAACCTGTGAGCATTTTAATTTCTTCGCCTGTACTTTGATGTGCTCCGGCGCATCACTGTTCGCAATCAGCAAGGGTAAGGGAAGCGTAGAAATCAAGTTTTCGTAGGTACCGCTACTGCCATCACAAAATTGCAGTTCCTTTTTCTCAAAGGAGATGAACCTTAGTTTCTTATTGTATTGGATGTTCAGTTGCTTTTCTATTTTTTTAACGTAGGTATAAAATCCGCCATGGCTAGGGTAGCGTACGGTAGAGATGTAATGGGTTTGCTTTTGCAACGGACCATGTGCACTTTCTACCATGTCTTTAACTTCAGGAAAGTACACCCGTTTTCCAATCCAGTCTGTCGACAGCTGTTCGGCCTCCATAGTCCAGTATTTTTTCGTGTACACTGCGGCAAAAACATTGGCAAAAGTCTCCCCAAAGGCGTAGTCTATCCATTCTTTGTAGTTTTTAGGGCTAAAATCTGCAGGAAATGCATCCCTCACGCTAATCAAATCAGCAATACATTGCTCCCTCAGTTGTTGCGGGATGGCATATAAATTGGCTTGTGCAGGATGTGGGATCCAGCTTTGCTGGTGGTAATTCGCCGGTTTTGGGGCGTATTCCAGATATTGATCTTCAGCATTCTTTTCCAACCATGTTTTTACATATTCGTGTGCTGTAAAAGAGACATGTGGCCCTTCATCCCAAACAAAGCCATCTACCAGCTCACTGTAAATGTGACCTCCGCCATGAGCTTTCGCTTCAATTACTACATATGGCATATTTTTTTTTGCAAGGTGATCGGCTATGCTTATGCCGCTTAATCCTGCCCCCAGTATTGTATACATTGCTTAATAATTAGTATTGATGTAGTCCCTCAACGCAAGTTTCCAATGTCGCATCTGGTTGCAGTTGTTGAGGTTAAGGTTCCTGTTTTCCAGGCTTTCGTTATCAGGCATTCTGGCGGCGCGCACAAATCGACTGGAATCTACCGGTTCTACACGGTTATCCATGCCTAAGGCGTGGATCAGTTCCGCTACATAACTAAATCGGGTCGCCTCTCCTTCGTTCACCATATTAAAAAGCCCGGTATGCCCGTCATTAAGTACCCTCAATAGCTGTTGGGCCAGATCTTTGGTGTAAGTCGGCGAACCCTGTTTGTCGAAAGCACTTTTAAGTACTGGGTTACTAAGGGCCTCCTGTCTGCGGGCTTCTACAAAGTTTTTCTTGTGCTGCCTGCTGCCCCCAAATAACCAGCCTGGCCTCACAATCAGGTAATTTTCATGGTTTTCCTTTACCTGCTTTTCAGCTTCCAGTTTTGTTTGGTGGTGGTAATTTAAAGGACGCGTAGCATCCATTTCGTGGTAGGGAGTGGTTTTGCCATTGCCATACACGCCGCAACTGCTAATGTAAACCAGTTTTGAACCTGCTGCCCGTGCTGCCAGAGCCATATGGGCAGTACCTTTTACGTTAATGGCATACGCCAGTTCAGGCGCTGTTTCACAGAGGTCCACTGCTGTCATTGCTGCGCTATGAATCACCAGATCGGGTTTAAAAGCCTCCATTTTTCGGCCTACATCGTTTAAATCAGTAAGGTTGATGTCTGCAGAGCTAAAACCCAAAACTTCGTGGTTGTTTTCCTGAAATTGCTTCATCAGGTCTGTACCCAATATGCCTGAAGCGCCTGTTAAAAATACTTTCATCGCGAAGGGTTAAAATTTCCACTGGTAAGGAATAGTATTGCTGCCGGGTTCCAGTCTCATGCTCTCTTCGCGGCTATGAGGCATGCTGGCTACGTTCATCACAATGCTGTCGCCATCACCGGCAAGACTGGCAAAGCCGAACCATATGCCGGGATGGATAACCAGGCGACCATAAGCATTTTCGGAGAGCTCAAATTCTTGGATCTTTCCATAATCTGCACTGCCTTCCCTGTCGTCATAGAACACAAAGCGCACAGCCCCTTTCGGTACAAAAAGGTTGCATACCATTTGAGTATGTTTTTTCCATGCCTTTGGATCATGAAAAACTGCTGTAGAAAAATAACATTCTCCAAAGGCAGGTAAATCAATATCCAGCCCTTTTACGGCATGCATTACTTTGCCACCCGTGGTTTCAATTGGGCTAAGTGGATAAAAGAAAACGCCAGCAATTAATTCTTCGCCCATAACAGTCCTTTCTCTTCAGCTACTTTAATGTAAGCATCAATCTGTTTGCCCGTAAAATCCAACATACTTTCCGGTCCTTCCTGGTAATAGTGTTTATACCAGTCACTGGTAAAAGCAGCAGTTTCTTTAAAATTCAGGGTAGGGGTCCATTGCTGATCGTACAGTGCTTTGTCAATATTCAGTTTCAATAAGCCCGATTCCGGAAATTTGGCATCTTCAATTTGTAAGATGTCCTTGTCTTCTTCATTCCAGTTTAGCGCCAGTTCCTTCAGCAGATCCAGTACCGTATAATTTTGATCTGTTGGGGGGCCAAAGTTGTAAGCTTCCCCATTTATCTTTCCCTCCGTTGCTGCAAGCAATTCACCTGTTCTCAGATAACCACTTAAAGGCTCCAGTACATGTTGCCATGGACGCGTCGCATCCGGGCTTCTGATGATCACTTTTTCTCCCGATGCCCATGCCCTAAAGCAATCCGGTACAATCCGGCTGTCGGCCCAGTCGCCTCCGCCAATTACATTTCCTGCTCTTACGGATGACATTTTTATACGCTGATCCTTTTTAAAATACGTGTGGTAATAGGTTTTGATGATGAGTTCTGCCGCACCTTTAGAGGCAGAGTATGGATCCTTTCCACCAAGGTGATCGGTTTCCCGGTATCCCCAAACCCATTCTACATTATCGTAGCACTTATCACTGGTAATCATCACCGCAATACAGGGAAAATCAGCTACGCGCAAGGCTTCCAGAATATTGGCGGTGCCAATAATGTTTGTTGTAAAAGTGTCTACAGGTTCTTCAAAAGCTTTTTTAACAATAGGCTGTGCAGCCATGTGAAAAAGAAAGTCTGGTTTAATCTCCTGAATCAGCTTCTTCATCTGCTCAAGATCCCTGATGTCTGCCAACTGAGAGGTCATTTCCCTTTCCAGGCCAGCCACTTCAAACAAGGATGGAGAAGTATATACTTCGTCCGAAATCCCGAATACTTCGGCACCCATAGATTTTAGCCATAAGCAAAGCCAGCCACCTTTAAATCCGGTATGGCCCGTTACAAGTACCTTTTTGTCTTTATATATCCCGTTAAACATTTTTTTCCATTAATGAACCCACTTTCCATTTTGCATTTCCTGTAGCCCATTCAGCTTCAAGTTCCTGTTTGTCACGCAGGGTATCCATTGGTTTCCAGAAACCGTCATGCTTATAGGTATTCATCTGTCCTTCACTGGCAATATTTTCCATCGGCTCTTTTTCCCATGTAGTTTGGTCACCTTCAATGTAATCGAACACACCAGGTTCACATACAAAGAAGCCTCCGTTAATCCATGATCCATCACCTTTAGGTTTCTCCATAAAAGAGATTACCTTTTGGTCTTCTCCAATGTTCAATGCACCAAAACGTCCGCTAGGCTGCACAGAAGTTACTGTACATAACTTTCCATGTGTGTTGTGGAATTCTACCAGTTCCGTGATGTTTACATTACTCACACCATCACCATAAGTAAGTAAGAAAGGCTCATCTCCAATATGCGGCTGAATGCGTTTAATACGACCTCCGGTCAAGGTTTCATTTCCCGTATCTACCAGGGTAATTTTCCAGGGTTCAGCCTGAGAATCGTGCACAGTAAGGGAATTGTCTGACAGGTTAACCGTCACATCCGATTTGTGCAGGAAATAATTGCTGAAATACTCCTTAATCATATATCCTTTATAACCCAGACAAATGACAAAGTCATTATACCCGTGCGCGGAATAGATTTTCATAATATGCCACAGAATTGGCATTCCGCCCACTTCAACCATTGGCTTTGGCTTTAAAACTGTTTCTTCTGATAACCTCGTTCCAAGTCCACCCGCTAATAATACTACCTTCATATGCTAATCTTTATTTTTTAATTTGTTCCACCACAATTTTACCCCATTGTGCTCTTCGGTATCACTTCCATAGCCGTAACCGTAGCCATATCCATAACCGTAATTTTTTGAGGAAATATCGTTTACCACGATGCCCATATTTTCGAATATTCTACTTTCATGCAGTTGTTGCACCAATTCCAGTTGATCTTTTCCGGTAAATTTTTGACGCACCAGATACAGGGTAACATCAGCATAAGGTGCCAACAGTTCTGCATCTGTTACAATTCCTGCCGGTGGCGCATCCATAATGATGTAGTCAAATTCCGTTTTGAGTCTCGTAATCAACAGCTGCGTATTTTCATTCATCAGCAGCTCCGCCGGATTCGGGGGGAGCGCCCCTGATGGCAGTAAGTATAAATTTTGCGCTATCGTTAGGGGCTGGATCAGGTTATCCAGGCTTAAATCCGGATTAAGGATGTAATTCGTTAAGCCTGGCGTGTTCGGTACTCCGAGCTTTCCTGAAAGCCCCGGTCTCCTCAAATCCATTTCCATCAATAGCACTTTCTTTCCCGTAATGCCCAGCACGCTGGCAAGATTAATGGCTGTAAATGATTTGCCTTCTCCAGAAGCACTGGACGTAAAAAGGATCACCTGCTGCCCTGGCTTTTTAGTGTAGAAAGACAGTTTTGTTCGTAAGCCCCTGAACTGTTCCGCAATGGCCGATCGCCCATTGTCTGCCACAATAAGGTTGTTTGATCCTGTATTATGGCCTATTTCGCCTATAATGGGTACACTGGTTCGGTCGGTAATGTCTTGTTTGCTGTTAATGGTCGTGTTAGACAATTCCCTGATGAGTATGTATAGCACTGGTAATAGCAAACCAGCCAAAATGGCCATGGCATAGATCATTTTGCCATTAGGACTTATGGGCCAGGTTTCTGCTTTTGGAGGGTCTATAATTTTAGCTATGGATACATTGCTGGTTTTAGAGATGGCGGTTTCTTCCGCCTTCTCCATTAAAAAAATGTAAAGCTCTTCTTTAATCTTTTGCTGACGGGCCAGCACCAAATAGTTTTTTTCTGTCTGCGGTACATCATGGATCTCAGTTTCTGCATTCCGTAGCTGGCTCCTTAATTTATTGCGCGTTACTAAAAAGGTATTTTTGCTGGTTTTAATGTTCTCCGCCAAATCAGCCCTTAAGTTGTCTATTTGGTCGTCCATGTTACGGATAATGAAACTTTCAGGGGTTAAACTCAGCAATTGCCGGTCACGTTCCAGTAGCAATCCGTTATATTTCTCCATTAAACTACTGTATACCGCATCATTAGGTAGTAATGCACTTGGTAGTACCCTTTTGCTGGTCTTCGCATCTTTTAAGTACTTTTCCAGTTCAGTTAATACCGTAATCTGAACCTCTGTTTTTGCAAGGTCGTTGGTATATAAGCCTGTATTGGCAACCAATAGCTTACTCTGCTCAGACATATCTGCCAGGCTATTTTGCTCCCTGAATTTCTGAATGTTTCCTTCCAGTCCGCCAAGTTCACCTCCAAGATAGGCCAATCGGCTTTTGATAAATTTGATGGTGCTGTCAGCTACCTGGTTTCTGTCGTTAAGGTTAGACTCTTCGTACCTTTTAATAAGGGTAGCAAGAATATCTTCTCCTTTTTTGCGAGATGGATATTCCAGCCCTAGCTCAATAACGGTTTCTGATTTGCTGGTTTGCGATACAGAAAGCTGCCCCAGTAGTTGCGCAACCTTTACATCAAATGGAACTACCGTAATGGTATAACGTTCACCTTCTCTAATCGGCGCTTTAGATTCAGCTCCCAATTTAAAGGTACCTGCTCCCGCTACAAAAAACGACTCGTTCCAGCTGATTTCTTTTTGAAAATCTTTAGAGCTCAACTGCAATTTTTGACCTGGTAACTTTTTAATTTCCAGTTCAGTGTGTTCAAGGGTGTCCAGGCCTTTAACCAGGCTTAGGGTAAATGGAGCCCGGTCTGTCTCTGTAGACTTAAGCCCTTCCTTACGGGTCACTGTAATGTTCAACTGCATTTCCCTCACTACCTGCTCCATTAGAAACCGCGTCTTTAAAATCCGGGCTTCATTGTCTACCGAGCTTTTCATGTTAAACAGGCTGTTCATATCGCTACTGCCGGCGCCGGTACTCAAGTTGCTGGTTTCTCCGTTAACCAGCAACAATGCGGTTGATTTGTATACAGCTGGTGTCCTGAGCAGGTAAACATAAGCAAGGATTAAGAAAACCAGCGTACTGATCAGGAATAAAGGCCACCTGTCAGTTAACTTTTGAAATACCTGCCTCACATTAATGATGTCTGCATCTTTAGCTGCTGTCCGTAAATTATTGTCGTTTTTATGCATTGAAGATTGGAGGGTGAATTAAATATTGGTAAGGATCAGGATCAGCACAGTCACTATAGAGGTAATCACACCAATAGTTTGTACACTGGCCGCATTGTTAGCGGAGGTTTTTGCTTTATTAGGCTCCACATAAATCACATCATTTTGTTTGAGGTAAAAAAAGGGGCTGTTAAAAATTTTAGAAGAATTGAGGTCTAACCTCGCATATTGCTTTTGTCCGTCAATATCTCTAACAATCAGAATATTGTCGCGCTTGCCATAGATGGTCAGGTCGCCTGCCAAGCCAATTGCATCCAGTATCGAAACCTTTTCTTTAGGTAGCGTATAGGCTGCAGGATTATTTACTTCGCCTAGTACAGTCACAATAAAGTTGGCAAAACGAACCTGTACATTAGGGCTTTTATATTCTTTACTTGCTTTCTCTCTGATCAGCTCCCTGGCCTGTGTAGTGGTCAGGCCGGCTACTTTAATTTTCCCGATTGCGGTAAGTTCAATTTCTCCGTTTTCATCTACCAAAAAACCACTGGTAGATTGTGCATTTAAGGCTGTATTTTGTCCTCCGCCCAGTGTAGGCAGATTGGCCGCTTGGTTTACAACTGCCGCGGTGTTCGCGTTCAATGTAAAAATGCTGACCGATAAAATGTCATCCGGCTGGATCAAAGGTTTCTGGAAATTGCTTACCGTATCCAGTCTTGCACTTTGAACGGACTGGATATCCTGGAAGTAGGATATTTTTTTATTGCTAACGCAGGCGTTTAAAAATAAGGTAAAAAGAAGGAGGATCTTGATAGGAATACGTAAATTATAAATCATTTTTGCAGGGAAAAGGTATCAATTGCAATCACCACAATTCCAAACTTGGTGCCGATTCTTAGTTTTTGTCTGATAATAGGTATTTCTATCATGTAAAACCGTATATCTATCATTTTTTATTGAATTATACGTGTATTTTTTGCATAAAATACTGTATTTCTCTTTTTTTAAATCAATCTATTTCTTTTTCGGTTTGAGTTTTTGATGTCTTTGGCGATTCAAATGTTTAAAGGTGCTTTATATATAGGAACAAATATGAAAATAGCGATAGTTCATGATGAATTGATGCGAAAAGGTGGGGCGGAACAAGTCGTATTAACAATGTTGAAGGCATTTCCTGATGCTGATGTATATACTTTGGCTTACAATCCAACTGCAACTTATCCTGAATTTGCCAATTATAACATCCGTACCTCTGGTTTTCAATGGGTGTCTAAAAGTGTAGTGTGGATGCAAAGGCTATATTTTCCCTTTGGCATATTGGCCATGCGCAATATGGATGTTAAGGGCTATGATGTGGTGCTCACTTCTACTACGCATTGTGCAAAATACGTCAGTGTAGATGATGAAAGCTTGGTAGTTACATATTGCCATACGCCATTTAGATTAGCCTGGCGACCGGAGTCTTACAACGAGGTGACCAGTTCTGGTTTTATTAAAAAAATGCTGTACAAACTAGTGGTCAGGGTATTGAGAAAGGTGGATGCCGTCAGCGCGCTCCGTACCGATTATTTTTTAACCAATGCGCAGGAAGTTGTGCCCAGAATTAAGTCAGCCTATCATCCCAACCGCCGGGTCACTGTAATTAACCCTCCGGTAAAATGTGATCAATTTAAACCTGTAGAGCAGGATAAAGATTATTACCTTGTGGTAAGCCGTTTCGAACCCTACAAAAAGGTAGATCTTGTTATTGAGGCTTTTAATAAAATGCCAGATAAAAAACTTGTGGTATTGGGTAAAGGTACCATGGAAAATTACCTGAGAGGCATTGCAGCGCCAAACGTATCATTTTTAACTAATTTAGATGCCCAGGAAATTGCTGCGCTTTACGCTGGCGCCAGGGCCTTGGTTTTTCCCCAGCATGAAGACTATGGCATTACGCCCTTGGAGGCTAATGCTTCGGGTTGCCCTGTAATTGCTTATGGAGCAGGAGGCGTATTAGAAACCATGATCCCATATCGGGGTAATGCCTCCAGATGCACAGCATTGTTTTTCGAAAATCAGGATGTAGCATCGCTTACAGCAGCTATCTATGAATTTGAAGGCCTGAAATTTAATTCAAAATTTATCAGGCGGCATGCCGAACTTTTTGACGAGCCTGTATTTATTGAAAAATTAAAGAAATTTATCCAGGAAAAATACGAATTGAGCCAGCAGGTGCCTACAAGACTGGAGCCAGTTAAACAGGTAACTCTTCCTGTTGCAGCTGCTTTTGTTGTTCCGGAACGGCGCATTAGATTTGGTAACGTTTAAGGCTAGGCAATGAGAAAATACCTATTGCTCCTCTCGCTTTGTTTGATCTTTGTCAGTATACATGCACAATCCGTTCATCAACCATATTCTTTTTCATTTTACCATCAACTGGATCCTGATGTTTATAATGTAAAAACAAGAATTCATAGCTCTTTAAAGCCTTACCTCATTGAAGATAGCCTGCTAACCGCTGCGGCAGATTCACTTTTGCATTACAAAAGCAGGGAGAAAGGAAGCAGCTGGTTGCAGCGAAAATTGTACGCTGAACATTTGTTTCAGCATACCGAGCTGGGGTATTCCGTATATGCAGATTTTCTGCCCGATTTGTTGATCGGTAAAGAAACACACAGCACTGAAAAAACCTGGCTCAATACCCGTGGCTATCAGATTGGAGGTACAGTGGGTAAAAAGTTTTCTTTTTATACCAGTGGCTACGAAAATCAGGGAAGGTTTGCGCCTTATTATGCCCGTTATGTAGATCAGCATAGTGTTGTGCCAGGCCAGTCATATAACCGCGGTACTGAAAACGCAGTCATCCCCGTTACTAAGGACTGGTCTTATGTCACAGCTTTGCTTTCTTACAGTCCTGCAAAGGCAATTAACATCAGTCTGGGACACGACAAGAATTTTATCGGGGATGGATACCGCTCCATGTTGCTCTCAGATTTCTCTTCTCCCTACACCTTTTTTAGGGTTAAAGCGACTTTAGGTAATGTGCAGTACATGGCCATGTGGACAGGCATGCAGGATCCATCGGCAAAAAAACTTTCAGAGGCCACAGGTAACAGAACAAAAGGAGCGGTTTTTCATTATCTGGACTGGAATGTAAATGACCGTTTATCTCTCGGTTTTTTTGACGCGGTAGTTTGGGCTGGTACAGATGATGAGGGCAACCGAAGGGGCTTTAATGCGGATTACATTAATCCTGTTATTTTTCTCCGTCCCCTTGAGGCTTCAAGTGACTCTCCGGACAATGCCATGCTTGGGTTAACAGCAAAATATGAAATACTACAACACACCACCGTTTATGGTCAGTTTGCGCTGGATGATTTTGTGGCTAAAGAATTCCTGAGCGGGAATGGCTTTTACCGCAACAAATACGGTGTGCAGCTTGGCCTTCGGGGTACGCAATTGCTTAGCGTTAAGCAGTTGAATTACCTGGTTGAATTTAATTCGGCCCGGCCTTTTACTTATGCTGAGAAAAACCAAAGCATCATCAACTATGCAAATTACAATGAGCCTTTGGCCCATCCATTAGGGGCAAATTTTCGTGAATTTATTGGTATGCTTTCCTACCGCTTGGGTAGATTTGGATTTTCAGGGCAATTGAACTATTCAAAATATGGCTATGACCTGGATGGTGTAAACTATGGGAAAGATATTTTTCGTTTATACGAAGACGGTTCCCGTTATGTAGGGAATTTTACCGGGCAAGGTTTGGCTACAGTGTTATGGTATGGCGACGCGCGGGTTTCTTATCTCTTAAATCCACTTTACAATTTGCGGATTGAATTAGGTGCTGTGCTGAGGACTGAAAAAAATGTACAGGTCAACAATAAAACCAGCTGGTTTACTTTAGGGCTTCGTTCTTCATTTAGAAACCTGTATACCGACTTTTAAAAGAGCGTTTCCAGAGCTTTTGCATTTTTAGGGTATATAATCCTCGAATCCCTGGCCCACCATCCAGTAGCTTCCAATGCCGGATGCTCATAGATTTGTCCGTTAGCAAGAGATTTGATGTAAGCTGCCAATAGGGTAGCTTGTGGTTTGCCAGATTGCAAATCAAATGCGCCGGCTTCGTAATTGCCCCCGGGCAAAGTAAGCAGCTTGTCCCAGCCATAAGCGCCAAAAAGAGACCATGCAGTAAGGCTTAATACATTTATACCTTGAAATTTTAGTCGCTTTGCAGTTGTCCATAGGTAATGGAACCAACGCAACTGATCTTCTTTGTTGCAATGTAAATGTACTTCGGTAATGGCTATTGGCAGTCCGTACCTGTTCCAAACCTCTTTAATCAATTTTTCCGGACCATCTATCTCTACCTGATCTGTTCTAATCGCTTCAATATCTACATATACATGCTTTCCATTGCGGCCCGCTTTGATGTCAGGATACAGATCTATATCTTCATCCAGAAAGCGTTCGGAGGTGATATAGTAATTAAAGCCCATGACGTCTGGCGGTGTAGGATGGTTTAGAAAAAACTCCAGTTCGGTTTTTTGGATGCCCTCATCCAACATATACTTCCAGAAAAAGTGCCTTTCATTTACTTTTCCACAAAGCAAATCCATGCTCAACCAGCGCCTTTCATTCTCAAAATTAGCTTGATAACTCAACATAGGGCTACTGTGCACTTTACAAAGGTCTTCTGTTTGCACCAGTTTGGCTGCAGGGTTTATTTTTCTGATCGCCTGCATAGCCAGCACGGTAGCTTTACATTCGTTGAGGAGCATCCTGAAAAATGCTGACATGGTAGATTGATGCGGATACCAAAAGCCATACAAGGCACCAAAACGCGCGGTAGTCAAAGGTTCATTAACCGGAGTGTAATGGTTTATCCAGGGAAAATTTTTAGCTACCGCAGTGGCATATTCAGCCAATCCAATAGCAAAGGAATCATCCATTACTTCTACGTGGACAGGGCCACAGCCGTGATGTACCAGGCCGGCAATGATATCAACTCCAGCCTTTCTCAAGATGTCTAGTCTCGCTGCTGTACTTCCCCAGTTGATCTTTCCCTCTTTAGGCTGATGGTGCTCCCATAGTATAGGGTAACGCATTTTCGAGATGCCCAAATCGCAAACCAGCTTTAAATCTTCAGGCCGTTTGTAATGCCCCTGATACTCCAGTTGGTCAAACCACTGGTCCTGCACCCTGTTGATGGTACATTCCATCCCTCCCCAGATTTCCATCAGCTAGCTGGCTATAGATACCTTGTCGGTTAAGGCCATCCGCATTTGTGCCTGCATAGCTGCATGCGTATTGTCCCAGGATAAGTAGGCTAAAAACTCATCAACTTCATGGAGCCAGGCTTTTTTACAGGATTTATGAAGTTCAGTGTCAATTGCTTCAATAAATTCATCACAGCTGCTGCCAATATAGACCAGCTTTTTTACGCCATAGGGTTTAACCACATCTCTAATAGGCGTAGATACTACCGGAATTCCTGCTGCAAGGTATTCGGGAGTTTTAGTAGGGCTAATAAAGCGGGTTGATTCATTTAGGTAAAAGGGAATCATGGCCACATCCCATCCCGATAAGTATTCAGGTAATTCGTTATAGGTTTTCATGCCCAGGTAATGAATGTTTTTATTTTTCGGAAGACTTTCCGGATGAATTTTTACTACCGGGCCTATTAAAATAAGCTGCCATTCCGGACGTTTGGTAGCTAGTTCGGCAATCAGTTCAATGTCAAAGCGTTCATCCAGCACACCGTAAAATCCAATCTTCCGCCCTTCAATCATAGCCTGGTCTGCAGGTTGTTGCATGAGGCTGCGCGATTGAGCAAAATGTTCTTTTTCAATGCTGCTTGGGAAAGGAAAAATGTTAGCATGTTGTTGCTTTTTGGCTTCGTATAAAGAATGGCCACCTGTAAATACCAGGTCAGCTTTTGCCATTAACTTTTTCTCCAGTTCAATCAATGTAGGTGGAGCAAATTTAAAAGCTGAGAGCTCGTCCATGCAATCGTAAACCAACAGGCGGGGTTTGTATTTTGCTGTAAAGTTTAATGCCATTGGTGTGTAGTACCAGAAAATGGAATCGTCTAAATCAATGTTTGTAAATAATTGGTCAAGCAGGGCGGTTAAACCTGTATGCTGTTGCGCTTCTGTTAAAGCAGGAATAATATGTGGTATCACTATCGTGAGCGTATCACTGCGTTTTGATAGGGTAAGGAAATTCTGGCTTTCTGCATCCATTAAGGGTTCTTCAACATAATATACATTTGCATCAGCGGCAAAACGGCTCAGCAAATGTTGTGGTCTCTGGTACACAAAATCCCAGCGAAGATGGGAGAAACAAATTAAATTTTTGGGTTGACTGGCATAGGATGTTTTCATAGTGCTGTATTTAGTTTAACTGCTACTCCTTAACCATAAATTTCAAATGATTGTTTACCGTATAAATACCCATTTCGCTTGCGTAAATCCTCATTTTATTTGCGTAATCCAGTCTCAATCATTTTTCAGTTTATATATATGCCAAAGCGATTTTTAGGTAATTGTGCTGCGAAATTCAGTATTCTTCACCTATGATAGGAGGATAGCTAATTCTAACTTAGCTGCTATTTATGGGTATGGAAAAATCAATGCTTCCCAGGGAGGCACTTTATAATATTTTGCCCTTAAATAAGAAGATTCTTATTGTAGAAGACGATGATGAACTTAAAGATTTACTCACAACCCTGCTTGAACTTGAGGGTTGTAAGGTGCAATGTTGCGTTAAGAAATGTGATTTTTATCAATTGGTAAGAAGATTTGAACCCGATTTGATAGTATTAGACTATCTGCTGCCAGATATTACCGGAGGGGAACTTTGTCACCAGCTTAAACTTAACGATCAGTATGCGCATATTCCAGTGATCCTTTATACGGCCTTAGATCCCGCCCTATTATCGATGGATCATTACAATTGTGACGGCTTTATTTCTAAACCATTTAATTTGGAAGCACTATTGAGACTCATGAAACGGTTGATAGTACGTTGAAAGGTCATCCTTGCAATTTATACAAACAAAGAAGTGAAAATGTGTCAAACAATACCAATAAACAGATGTTATTTGTAATATTAATGCATCAAATCTATACAAATTATCTTTTGTATTGGTTTGACTAGGGTTCTCAAAGTAATAAGTACAAAATGTTAAATGTAATATTGGCAGAAGACCATATTGTAATGCGTAATGGCCTGAAAATGCTGTTAGAAATGGATGGTAAAATTCAGGTTATTGCTGAAGCATCCGGTGGGCGCGAAGTACTGAATTTGGCGGCTCAATTGCCGAAGATAGATTTTGTAATCTCAGACATCAGTATGCCTGATATGGATGGTATTGAAATGCTGAAACTTTTAAAGCAATCCAGACCAGAAGTTAAGGTCATCATCCTTTCCATGCTGGATGTCGAAAAATACATTATCGAAGCCTTTTCAGCAGGAGTATCTGGTTATCTTTTAAAAAGTGTGAGTACGGCCGAATTATTGTTCGCTATTGAGCATGTGCATAGCGGTGGTACGTATTTATGCACTGGACTGTCTAAAAACTTATTGGATAAGCTGATAGAAAATTCCAAAATTAAAACTTTCCGCGCGGGTCAGGATTTAAATTTTTCCAAAAGAGACAAGGAAGTTTTACGTATGCTGGCAAATGGCTTAACCACTTCAGAAATGGCGGATCAACTATTTGTGAGCAGCAGAACAATTGACGGGTATCGGCAAAGTTTGCTGGAAAAAACCGGTACCCGAAATACAACTTCTTTAATCTGGTATGCGGCTGTTAATGGCCTCATATCTGTTTAATGTACCATTTCTACGGTGTTAAAAGAATTAAAATACGTATAATGCGCAATCATTCAGTGCATTTACGCAAAATTAAACCCTATAAATACTGGATTTTTAATCTTTAGAAACAATCGTTATTTAAGATTGTGGTGGATGCGTATACATCTTAAACCACAAAATTATGTTTTATCACGTAAAAGAATTACAATTTAATGCCAGGGTATCCAAACCGGACCCAAGGTTTGCCAACATCCTGCTGGAGCAGTTTGGCGGAGAAAATGGCGAGCTGGCCGCTGCCATGCAATACTTTACCCAGGCTTTTGGTGCCAAAATGCCCCATCCAGACAAATATGATATGCTGATGGACATCGCCACAGAAGAATTTAGTCACCTGGAGATTGTCGGCGCTACCATTCAAATGTTGCTTAAAGGCGTTAACGGCGAGATGAAATATGCCGCAGATTCTGAAGAGATCATGCAGGTCATGGAAGGGAGCGAAAAACGTGAATCGATCATTCATAAAGCGCTAACCGCAAATCCGCAGTTTGATATCCTTTCTAGTGGCGGCCCAAGGTTAAGCAACAGTCAGGGAATCCCATGGTGCGGCTCTTACATTCATTCTAATGGAGATTTAACGGTAGATTTGCGTAGCAATCTTGCTTCAGAATCCAGGGCTAAATTGGTCTATGAGCACCTGATGAAATTTACTGATGATCCCTATGTTAAAGAAACACTCATGTTTTTGATGACCAGAGAGGTAGCCCATTACCAAATGTTTGAGGCGGCACTTGCTACCATTCAGCCCAACTTCCCTCCCGGAATTTTACAAAGCGATCCGCGCCATAGCAATACGTACTTTAACCTGTCAGATGGCGGAGTACGTGGCCCATGGAACGAAGGTTTGAGTACCCAGTTTAAAGAAGAATGGCAATTTGTAGAAAACCCTATTGAAACCGTAAGGGAAACAGAGGGTTTGAGTACGCTGGAACCAATTGGTACAGAGCGGGACGATGAATCTGTTGCCGAGGCAGATGTGGCTTTAAGTGAAGAAAGATCAGAAGAAGTTAAGGCCGCTACACCAGAGGGCGTAAGTCAGTGGAGTACGTATTAACGTATGGAGATTAACGCTCTCCATTTTTCCTTATCCTTGATGTTATGCAACAGAGCCTTTGATTTGAGCAGGCGAATTTAAAGGAAGTTCAATGTAGAAAGTTGTGCCCTTATTTTCTTCGCTTTCAAAGGTGATGTTCCCTTCATGCCATTCCACAATGGTTTTGATAATTGACATGCCCAGGCCTATAGATTGTTCGCCCCCCAGGCCGTTTCTTCGGGCACTGGTAAATTTATCAAATAAGTTGGCATGGTGTTTTTTAGGTATGCCGATTCCAGTATCCGCTACAATGAATAGGACCTTGTCTTCCTTTTGCTCAATTCTAATGGTGATCTGCCCTTCCTCTTTGATAAATTTAAGCGAATTGGAGATCAGGTTATTGATGACCTGGTAAAACTTATCTTCGTCAATTTCTGCAAAGATTTTATCGTGGCTGCTTTCCAAAAGAAAACGTACGCGCATGTGGTTCTGACTTTCATGGTATTTCTCCATCACGTCAGTCGTTTTTGCCACCAATTCAACCCGCGTTTTAATCAAGTTAATCGCCGCGGTTTCCAGAAATTCCTGGTCTATAAAAGCGTTAATAAGCTCCACACAGCTTCTGCTGGTCTTTTGAATCAGCTGTACGTATTTATCAATTTTGGGCCCTATATCCAGCTTTTGCCTGTGTATCATTGCCGACATGTTTTCGATGACGCTCAAAGGCCCTTTTAAATCGTGAGACAGGATATTCAGGATAGAGTTTTTCTTTTGATTGTGGGCATTCAGGTTGTCCACATAGGCCTTTTGCAAGGTGATGTCTTCTATTAAACATCCCAGTATGCATTCTTCCAATGTGTTTTTCAGTAATTTGGGTTGGATTCTCAGCCAATGTACCTCCTCTTGTAGATGAATCCTGCATTCAAAATCACGAAGCTCTTCTCCTTCAATGCAAGCTTTATATTTAGTAGCCAGGTAATCCAGGTCTTCTGTATAAGCCAGGCTTAACAGGGCGGCAGGGGAAGTATCGTCTTTAAAACTTACAAGGCTTTTAAAAGCCGGGTTTAAGTAAATGAAGGCATTCTGTTTCACATCCAGAACTAAGTATAACTGTTCTGATCGATCGGCTAACAATTTAAGGGATTCCTGAGGACTCATGTACAGTTGATTTGTGGCAAGGTACAACATTATATTGGCAGCTGGAGGAGTTATTATGTTAGGCGGGATTGCAGATCTCAAATAATCTTCGTTCATTTAGGTATGCAATATCAGTATAAGGCCTTTGGATTCCCTGTGCAATCAGAATTTGAATTGCCAGCACTTCTTCCGGTATATGTTCCTTTCAGCCAATTGACTAAGTGTATTCAGATTGTCAGGGGTACAGTTCCGGCTCAACTTCAAAATCCTTCTTTAGGAGAAAATGCAGTAGGGAGTTACAACAGCACAGAAGCTATCCTTAGCTTTCCTAACATTGCTAAGTTTTACATTGAGCGCGGTCATATCATTGTCGTGGAACCCCGGGGCGGAAATGCAGATACCATTGCACAAATGGTCTACGCAAATTGTTTAATTATTGCACTTTTTCAAAGAAACAGTATATTGTTGCATTGTTCGGGGGTTAGAGTTAACGAAGAGGAAGTGATTTTATTTGCCGCTCCTAAAATGACAGGTAAATCCACACTTACTGTGTTGTTACAGCAAAGAGGGTATGTTCCCTTTACCGATGATACTGCTTTGATCACTTTTAATGGAAACTGCTGTTACGCCCAGGCCTCCTATCCTATGCTCCGGTTAAATGAAGAAAGCATTTTACAACAGCAGATTTATGATGATGCGGATAAAAAGCATACCAGATCTACCTTGGATGAAAAGTCCGGTTTTTATTTTCATGAGCAATTTTCCACTGGAAAAATGAAAGTAGCTGGTTTGGTATTTCTGGAAAAAGCAGGTGATACCCTTTCTGTAGAGAAGTTGCAGCCTATTGTAGCCATACCATCTTTAGTTGCTAATATTTACCGTAGGGAATGGCTTAGCACCATGAAAAAACAGCAACTGGAAATTGAATTGCTGAGCAAACTAGGTAATCATGTGCCTTTGTGGAAAGCCGTAAGACCAGTACATAATGAAACCTTTAATGAATTTGCTCAACTCATAGAAGCGGAAATTCTTCAATCCTCTTTAAAAAATTGATTTGTTTCTTGTATTAACCTTTATTTATTGAGAAATTGGGCAAATAAATTCTGCCAATGTACTATATTAATAAAGAAAAGGTTTTGCTCTCTCAAATTGCCGATGAAGGGGTACTGTTTGACCTGGAAAAGAATGAATACAAACATTTAAATGAAACCTTATTTAAGATATTAGAAGGGATCCAGCTTGGACAGGATGCCTCAGCCATTTGCGATGGACTGGTTGAACAGTATGCTATTGCTAAAGAAGAATGTCTGAAAAAAGTTGAGCAGGCGATAGCTGATCTTCTAAAGCAGCAATATATTTTAAAAGTCTAAATGCTTCTGGCCAGGGCGGGTACTTTTTTTAAGCTGGGCTGGCGACTGCAATTGTTGCTGCTTTTTAATTTCTGTTTGGCTATTTACAGCTGGCTGCTCTTTAAGTTCTTTAATTCCAGGGCCAGGTTTAAAAGCAGGCCCAATCGAGGGCAAGTTAAAGGTCTCGGGAGAGAAGGGTTAATTACTGCTAAAGAGATCCGCTGGTCCATTGCAGCTATCAATAAGACAGTCTTCTGGAATAATGTATGCCGGCATCAGGCATTGCAAGCGGTTATTTTATGCCGCTATTTTAATATCCCTTATCAAATTAGCATTGGTATAAAAAAAGGTGCTAATTTTGAACTTGAAGCACATGTCTGGACCATCGCTGCTGGTAAAATGATCACAGGCGATTGTGAGCCAGCGCAATACAAAGTACTGCAACAATTTGAAGGCTAACTAGCTTATTGAATTATTCCTATGATAATTGCAAACATTTTTTTATCTTAGGCTTGAATTACAAATCATTAATCACAACTATTATGAATTTAGCGCCAAAATTACCGCAAGTAGAAAACGAAGAGAAAAAAGCCTGGGTTGATCCAGAAATGAAAAATATTGAAATAAATTCTGGTCCTATGGGACCTCTTTCGGGTGAAGACGCTCTTTACTCTTCTTAGCATTTTAGCATTACCAGTCAATCTGACTTTTCAACCATTCTTTGTTATTGAGGCGGGCGCTTTTTCTTTTTCCTAACCTGCTGGGGCACCTCCATCCAACTACAAGACTTTCCAGGCAGTTGGTCGCAGCTGGGTGGGATGTAATTTATTGCGGGCGGCAGGAAATGGTCGCCTTTACCGTTAAATCTGGTTTTAAGCTTTATCCTATCGAGTCATTTCCTGTTCTGGTAAACCGCTTTGCTGAGGGGGATTATTCTCCTTTTAAGGCCTGGTACTTAAAACTGCTGGATAAATGGGATCATAAAAAATTGAAGAGGCGAAGGGAGGAACTTCAACAGGTAATCCAAAAACATAAACCTGAACTCATCTTTCTGGATAACTTTTACTATTCCGATTTTCCAATCATTTATGGAATAGACCCAAAAATCAGGTGTGTCTTTTTAAATGTCAGGTTTCCCTCTGCGCCTAATGAAGCTGGAATTCCGCCAAGTAATGTATTCTCCTTTCCAGGCTTTCAATCAAAATTACAGTGGAGGAAGCGTAAAGTCCATAAATATCTTAAATCGCTCTGGAAAACGCTGTGTTATTTTGGAAAGAGCGATCACCACATGCTGTCCTCAATGGTAAAGAAGTTTGCAGTCCCCACTCAGTTTTCAATTGAATCGAAAAGGCAATATTCTCCTGCTTTCCGGGAAGTTGAAGAATGGTTTTTATTTCCTCAGCAGCTTGACTTTCCCTCGCAACAACTTGCGCCCTGGCAAAAATATGTTCCGCTTGGCATAGATCCAGAACGGTTTGAACTACTGCCAGCTGCATTACAAACTTTTGTTAAAAAGCAAACAGAAATCCAGGATGCAAAGCTAATCTATTGTAGCCTCGGTAGCATCAGCAAAAAACAAAGTACTTTATCAGCTGGGATCGATTTAAAAGGATTTTATCAAAAAATAATTGATATTGCCCACATGCAGCCAAACTGGTATTTTGCTGTCGCAATAGATGCTGAAATTAGTAAAGCGCTGCACAACATTCCGCCCAACGTATTTGTTGCGCCCTTTCTACCTCAATTGTATCTGCTTAAACACGCAGCTCTAATGATCAATCATGGTGGCGGCTCGGTTAATGAAGCCGCTTATTTTGGGGTTCCTATGCTCGTGTTCCCAATTAACAGCAAATGGGATTTCAACGGAAATGCTGCCCGGGTGGTTTATCACCATCTTGGTTTAAAAGCATCCTTCCAAGATTCAGTGCAGCAGATCAGTCTAGCGATAAGTAGTATGCTGTACGATCCACAATTCAAAGAAGCCGCCCTTCACAAGGCAAATGATTTGCATTTTGCGATCAATAATTTTAATATTAACACACATTTAAGCAATTAACTATAAAGATGGATTCACAAAAAATGGCACCAAGTACAGGGAATGAATTGCGTGTCAGCTATATTCAATTGTTACGTGACTGCGTTAGCTACTGGCTATGGCTTCCGTCTGATAAAAAAATGAAGCGGTTTATGGGAGAGGACTGTCCTAAAGATGGCCTTGGTGAAACCATGATCGGGATCAGGCGCCTGGATAACATCCATTATTGCTTAAAACAGATTTTAGAGCAGGATATTCCTGGAGATGTAATTGAAACGGGTGTATGGAGGGGAGGTGCGGTCATCTTTATGAAAGGCATCCTGCATGCCTATGGTGATCAGCAGCGGAAAGTCTGGGTGGCGGATTCTTTTCAGGGTGTACCGGCTCCTGACGAAGTGAATTATGCGGCAGATGCAGGTGTTAACCTACATGAAATGAAAATATTGAGTATCCCTAAATCAGTGGTAGTAGACAACTTTAAAAAATACAATCTACTGGATCATAAAGTAAAGTTTTTGGAAGGATGGTTTAAAGATACCCTACATACCGAAGAAATCAAACAGCTTTCATTACTGCGTTTAGATGGAGACTTGTACGAATCAAGTTATCAGGCACTGGAAGCGCTTTATCCTAAATTGTCTGTAGGGGGATATTGCATTGTAGACGACTATCTTTCTTTTGAATGCTGTAAACAGGCCGTAGACGATTATCGTGCAAAAATGAACATTACAGATCCAATTGTTCAAATAGACAATATCGCTGTGTTTTGGAGAAAAGAAAGCTAAAGATTAGCCGTAGAAATTTACCGGTTTAAATCTTTTATGACCCGCTGCGCCCGTTAAAATTAGTTCTCCTACCACTACCCAGGCATGGGCATCAAGCTTGCTATCATTTGGATTGTTTGCTATGCCTAAATATAATACGGATTTTATACTCCTTTTATTTAGCAGTCTCTTGCAAAGGATAGCCTGTACCAGGCATTTGCTTTCCCATGGGGTATGGTTACAGACGGTTTCAATCAGCATTTTGAGGTGTTTGGCTTGTTCGATTTGATTAGCGCTAAGTTCTTGTCTTACTTCTTGCTGCTGTTTGCCCAATAAGTTTCTGTAAAACCTGAATGGCAGAAAGTAAATCATAAATCTTAACAGAGCAGATCCGAAGAAAATGTATACCACGGTTAACTTATCCCTCAATGGCGCAGATAAAAATTTAGACTGGAAATGTTTAAAGAAGTTGGAATTCATCAAACCAATATATTGCCGTTGCTGTCAATATAGTTAAATTTTAGCAGCGTATCGTAATTCACATCAATAATCTGCTGTGCCTGTGCTTGGGTAATTTCATTTCTCCATTGGCCTGATTTTCCTTGTCTAAAGAAAGTATCTACCTTAGGTGTCATTTTAAATTTTTCTTTTTTTTCTTTTTCCTGTAGATTTTTGAAAGAGGTTTGTACTATCGCTTTCTCTATAGCTTTTTGATCATATCCTAGCTCAGCATATTGAATAATTTTGCCGAATTCTGTCAAAGAATCCTTAATAAGGTCCTCATATTTAATTATTAATATATTTTCAGCATGTACATTTACCCAACTATCCACATGATTTCCCCAGGTTCCTAAATGTTGGGATAGTTGGACACCTAGACGGGTTTGCCTTTGAGCTAATCCATGTGTATTACTGCATAACATGTGTACGGATTTATCTATTGATACCTTGAAATGATTTGCCATAGAAGCCACTATGTCAAAAGGATTCCGTAAAATGTAGATTGTTCCTCTGGTAATGGATGGTGGAAACAGGATCTCTTCTTTTAGGATACATGCATCGTGAACTTTACAAATTATTTTGTCCAGTGATGGTTGGTCGCGAGCCCAATTAAAATAAAGCCTGCTTCTAAATTTCAAATAATCGCTTTCCGGAAGATTAGCGGAGCTCATTCCAAGTGCACTATCTATGATAGATCTGGACGAAATATTCTGGTTTAAAGGTGTGTCATTGATGTTCAAATCATTGGCTTCAGAAAATAATGCAGACAAAAATAGCCTTAACCAGGTATTTCCAGATTTTGGATATGAACTTAACCAGATAAGTTTTGCACTTTTATTCAGCATTGGCTAAGATTTTCTCAAACTTCTTTAAAAAAGGGTAAATGCCATCTGTTCTTTCTACCCCTAGGATAGATACATTAACGTGACTGGCAATTTCCAACAGTTTAGCTGAATATTCTTTTTTCAGGTCTAAAGCATCAACCATATATGGATGAAATAGATTTTCTTTAAGCTCTTGTATCTTTTGTATTCCCAGAACCTTAATTGGTTGCCCTATTTTAGCTGTCATTTTTAAAATGTAAACGTGCTTAAGTATTACCGGCTTCGTAAAAAACCGATCATTAATAGGATAAAGGTACTTGCAAAGATTTTCCCGCAATTTTTCTCCTTCTTTGACCGTAAGATTTAGCTCATCTGCAGCATCCTGCCATATCATAATCCTCGGGAAAGTTGGATGGGCTAACACTTCGCCTTCAACCATCTGCAAGTTGCTGATGTCGTCGGCTATTATCGTGTGGCCATTTTTATATAATCCGGCGAGGAGGGTAGATTTACCTGTGCCTGAAAGACCAGAGATCAGAACAGCAATCCCATTAATAATAACCATTCCTCCATGAAAAGGAATTAGACCTCTTTGATAACTTAATGCAGCAAATGCCGAGGTAAGGATCTGTCTATTCACATTTACAAGTGCCGCCGACGGATCTGGTTGGATAGTGATTTTATTTCCCTGCTCCACCAGATACCTTCCTATGCCAGGCAATTTAAGTAAGTACTGGGAATGATTTATCTCTAAGAATGGGAAGTCAACGCAATTGATTTCGAGATGCTCAGGAACATCTCCGTAGGCAATGTAAGCATCGGAACTAGCACCACAATTGCTAGCGGATAGTTCCAGCTCTGGAAAATGAATGTCGGAGGCAATTGAAATCCCTCCGACTTTGTAATTGTACTTCAAAGATGATATCGCTATAGTTTATGAAGTATGGTAGTTATCTTCATGATTAAAGCCACCAAAAGGGCCACTATTAGTTGCTTCTATAACTTGTTCCTCTACTTTAGGAGCAATCCATTCTTTCTTTGAAGTGCTGTTTAAATCGTGTTTTTCTGTCATAATATTTGATTAAGTTTACCAATGTAAAAGTAAAAATAAATATTGTATTAGTATGACTTGGATGATATTTTTAAAAGCTTTTGCTCAACATAAATAAATGAATCAGGACTAATCTCTTCATCTTTATGACGTGATAAGGAATACATAGGGATGTCAGAAATTAGCTTAAACGTCATTTGGCTTAACACTCTTTTATTATGATGTTTTGCGAACATTTTTTTACGATATATATGGTTTTTAAGTTCAGACTTAGTAATCCAACCTTTTAATTCTCTAAATTTCAGTTCATTGCTTTTAAATGACAGAAATATAATTGCCTGAATAGGATAGCTGACTTGTGATTGATTGAATTGAATCGGTAAAGAATATTTTTGCTTGTGGTAGTTAATAAGTCTTAAACCGTGTGTGCTTTTTCCGATCAAACTTAAAGATGATGCACTGAGTTTGATTCTCGGTACAGAAGGATAAGCCATTGCCATCAGGCTATTAGAGATATTTACTGGAGTCATATCATCAGATAGTACTGTATATCCTTTTGAATGGAAATATGCGGCAACACTAGACTTGCCGTCTCCCGATTTTCCACAAAAGAGCACAGCTTTTCCATCAACGAGTACGCAGCAGGCATGCAGCGTAACGTATCCCATCGTTGTGGTCATTAACATGGAAACCGATCCAAGAAGATTCAGTTTGATTTGATCATGATCTGAACCTATCGGCGGTGTGTATTCTAAGATGTTATTATTCCATATCGCTACAAAACCCATATGCTTATTTTGAAAGCAAGAAAGTTGAAGTTTTTCATCCGAAAAAAAATTTTTACTTAGTGCTACAGTGGGTACTGCTTCTGATATGGAAGATTTTACGTAAATGCTAAATTGTGGGATACCAGTGGCCGGAATAAGTTCAGACAGAAGAAAATTGCATTCAAATATGTAACCTGCAAAATGATATTTGTGCAACATGTCGGTAATTAAGATTTAGCTTCAATTATTACTTTTCTATTCGTCAGATCTGCGATAAAGGAAATCACATCTGCTTCACATTGCTCTGGGCTAACATTATATATTTTCCCAATTTCATTAATAATAAGGTTTACAGATGCTGGTTTAGTTAAAATCTCCCAAATGGCCTTTCCTGTTTCGTTAATTGAGAGGTATAATCCAGTATTGATATTCATCATCACTAGTTCGCCGTCAACAATATTAAAAATATAATCTTCCCCTCTTTGTATAATGCTTGTTTTTTCTATTGCCATGATGTAGTTACTTAATATTTAGAATTCATTTTGTTAATCTTATTGTATAATAGGGCAAGAGATAAGAAAGATAAATTACCTTTGTTTTTTATTTCAGCTAATCTTTTTAACGTAAAATATTTTGAAAAACTCCCTTCTTGAATTGCTTTGCCTGTTTGAGTCGTCACGTCCTCCCTATAAAGGTTATTGAAATACCTTGTAAAAGGGACGCTACTTGTTTTACTTTTTTTTATGGCGGTGATTTCCTCTGGTATAATGTTTTTTACTGCTTTGGTGAATAGAAAACGCTCCTGATTTTTTGGAGCAACAGTATTTTCAGGAAGTCGCATGATATAATCCAGCAGTCGCACATCGAGTAAAGGAAAGCGATATTCTATATTAAAATGAAGTCCAGTTAAATCATGATGCCAGGCACGGTGCTGTAAACTAGCATAACTGATGCATTCAATGTATCTTTGTTGTCTGTTACTCTGACTATGTAGTGCATATCGGTCCGATGGTATATCCCAGAGATCATATTTTTTGATCCATCCCTTGTCAATCCCTTCCAGTTGTAGGCGTTTCCTGTTTATATTTATATTCTGTCTTAGGAAACGATTACCATCTATGCCTCTAATGAGGTAGTAAACAAAACGCAGCACTCCCTGTAGAATGCCGAATCTGTCCCTTAGTCCTTTCCAGAGTATTTTATAGTGTCGTCTCCTCGATGCGCCAAGATAGAAATGAGTAGAGCGACTGGTTACCAGTTGGTCACCGCCATGTCCTGACAGGACTACGCGAACATTCTTATCCCTGGCATCAGGTAAAAATGCCAAAGCGGATTGTGGTACCCCGTTGTTCTCATCATCGTCATAAACCGAAGTTTTTAAATTTAGCAACATTTTTAATGTCAGGTTCCTTTCATTAACTGCCGAGAAATACTTGCTTATATGGTATTGTTCACAAAATTTAGCGGCCAAATGGCTGTCATCTTTCCCCGTTATATCTTGATCAGATTTTCCAAAACAATACGTGTAAAACTCGGCACCTTCGCCGAGGATTTTCATGGCAATGGCTGCAATGCCCGTAGAATCTAATCCCCCGCTCAGTTCTGCGCCTATTTTACCCGAAGTTCTTAACCTCGTGCTTACTGATTTATATAATAATTTTTCAAAATGCTCAAACTGTTGCTCCGGGTGATCAGGAATTTCAATTTCTTTTTTCCCAAGTTCCCAATACTTGGTGATATTAAGCTTATGATTTTGCCACTCAAAATAGCTTCCAGAAGGGAGTTGGTGTATATTGTTATAGGGAGTTTCCGTTACAGGCAGACTAACCGCAGAAAAAGCATAAACGAAATACGCATCATTTAAGATTGGCTTTACTTGTTGATGTCCCAGAATACCTTTAATTTCACTTGAAAAAATGAACTCATCTTCAACTTTGGTATAGTACAATGTTTTGATACCAACATGATCACGCGCACCGAATAATTTCTGTGTTTCTTTATCCCATAGGACAAATGCAAAATCTCCATACAGATATTTTACACATTCGCAGCCCCATTTTTCGTAAGCCAGAGCAATATATTTGATGTCAGCTATGCTGTCTTTATGGGAAATATTAAATTGAGTAGCAAGTTCTTCACGGTTATCAATTCTGCAATTGGCAACTAATATAGTTTGACCATATTTTAAGGGCTGAGCATTAATGTATGACTCTGAAGTATTGAATAGTTCCAAACTTCCCATGCAAACATTCTCATCTTTGTAAATGTCCTTTCTGTCTGGTGTCCAATGCTGAAGACTTTCCAACATCTTATCAATAAAACCAAAGGTAAATCCTGTATATCCTGCTATTGAACCCATCGATTGATTTGATCTAGTCGTTATTTATCAAAGGTATAATCAAACATTTCAATATCCCTTTTGTAAAAATCGCTCACACGATTTTTTATCACTTCGTCATAATAGCTTGTATAAACTTCATGAGGGCTGGAATTTCTTTGGTCAAGTTCCAACATCGGTAAATTTATTCGGTTACAGATTTCGTTAAAATCTGACTGAATTGATTCTGTCTTTCCAATAAAATCGAGAGTAGAAAATCCTCTTTCATCGACAATAAAAGAAGATTGAGGTTTATAGAATAGACCTGGATTATCCCAGTGTTTGGTTAATATGGCGTTAAAAAAATCAAGCTTTGATTCATTACTGTGGATTAACTTCTTGTGCCTGTAAAATACAGTCGAAACAAACCTGTCCCATGGGTTTCTGACAAAACAAAATTTAAAATAGCTGTTCCATATTTGATCTGAAATAAACGGTCTGATTTCCTCAACAGAGAGATGCCCATCAGCACGATCTTTAAATTGAGGTACAGATAATTTTGATTGCTTGAATAGATGCACATGCTCCTCATCTCCTACATCTAAAAAAGGTCTTAATGCAAAACGGATAGAGTGTGTTCCGGTTTTTGGTATGGCAAAAAAAATAAACTTGTGTTTATGTGATATAATCATTTAAGCACGATAGTTAAAGGTCAGAACAAGGTAAATCATTGATTTCTGCATCCAAATACTCAAAAATTAGATGAATACGGGCAGTATCGCCATTATTTTTCGCCCAATGTTTTGCTGCATTATTTACCTCGTAAGATTTTCCTTTTTCGAAATAGTAAGTTTGACCAGCTACAGAGAATTCGGCCTGATCATTTGTGATTAGTGGAACATGAATCTTATGTGCTGCCCACATATTTAATTTGCCATCAATGTGGCTGGGGATGGAAGATCCCGGAAGCATTTTTGCCAGCATTACCCTTGTAAAATAACCCTTAGCATAGCCAAGTGGTTTAACAACCTCCCTCATAATTGGTAAAAGCGTATCTTTATACTTTTCCCATAAAGGAAGAGTTAAGTATTCTATTGGTACCCTGTTCTTGTAAGACCAACGAAAATTAATATGTTGAACTTCGCTTAAAGTCATAGTTTTATTTCCATTCAACTGATAGGTTGATTCGCTATCCCATTCGTTAATAAGTTGTGGGAGTAAGCGTATTACCGGAAATGGGTCTATAGATCCTAACTCTCGTACGGTATCTGTTTTATGTGGATTCTTTTCGATATGCATAATTACAAATTTTATTAAAAACATGCAAGAAGTAGCATCATAAAATGCCTTCTAAAATGCCATAGCCGATCTTTCATTGAAGTTTGGAAGGTAGAAAAAATCATTGTAGTTTTACCATTTTACATCTTGAAAAACAAAAGACAATTTAGCCTTTTCAGAAAAGACCTCTTCCGCGCATTTTCTTTAGCCTGGAAGGCCGATTCCCGTATCGCGGTTATCAATATGACCTTGCAGGTAGTACAGGCATTACTCCCTGTGGCCTCGCTTTACTTTTTAAAGCAGATGATAGAGGCGGTACAACATGGCGAGGCTTTTAAGGTCGTTCTTCCTGTAATTGTAGCTTTTGGGGCTGTGCAAGTGGTTTCAGCGCTTGCCGCTCAATATACCGCCTACATATCTGTCATTCATCAGGCAAAGCTAACAGATCATTTATCAGAGCAGGTATTACATCAGGCGGCCCATGTAGATTACAGTTATTACGAGAATCCAGACTACCACGATACCTTGCATCTGGCGCAGCAACAATCCCTTTATAAAGCTTCCGGGCTTTTGTCGAGTTTTAATGCGGCAATTTTAAATACGCTGTCCCTAATTTTTTTAATCGCCTTCTTTTTTAGCCTCAATGCTATGTTCGCCTTATTGTTTATGTTGGTTTCAGTCCCGCTGGCAGCCATCAAATGGTATTCAGGATTTACCTTGCAGCGACTCGAAAGTAGATTTGTAGGCCGGGAAAGGGAAGCCGGATATTTACATAGTGTGCTCACCGGAATAAACTACGCCAAAGAAGTGCGTTTATTTGGTTATGCTGAAGCCTTCATCAAAAAGTTTAAAAAGATCCGGAGCAGCATCCGCGAAGAGAAAGCTAAAGTCCATGGACGTTTGGCTTGCTACAGTCTTCTTGCCGAGTTGCTTGAAGTAGTGGTGATGGTGGTCATTTTTGGGATGCTGGCCAAATCTACCTGGGAAAAAGCAATGACCATCGGCGCCTTTGTCATTTACATCCAGGGTTTTCAACGCCTGCAAAGTACCTCCAGGAATTTCCTTCAAGCCTTGGTGCAGATTTTTCAGCAACGCATCTTTTTGAAAGACCTCTTTGCTTTTTTAGACATTAAAGTTAGCTATCCTGAGGCTGTAACTGAAAACGGCTTTGCAGGACCTAAGCAAGACCTTATAGTCAATCAGCTTTCATTCAAATATCCGGGAAGCACAAAGCCCGTCCTGAAAGAAATTTCTATGGCTTTTAAGCCTGGCACCATCACTGCCATTGTAGGCGAAAACGGCTCTGGCAAATCTACGCTGGTCAAACTCCTTTCCAGAATTTATGCAGTTCAGCAGGGTAGTATCCAGCTGGATGGAACGCCATTGGCAGAAATTGACCTCGATGCCTTCCGCAAAAATGCAAGTTTCGTGTTTCAGGATTTCGAAAAGTATTTCTTAACCGTTAATGAAAACATTGCCCTTGGAAATGGGGCTGAAGTTGTTGACCCCTTAAAGGCAGCGCGTTCCGCAAAATTGTCCGGTGCCCATCCGTTCATCAGTAAACTGTCTAAAGGATATGATACCCGGTTGGGTAGAAGTTTCGACAAAAGTGAACAGCTCAGTGGCGGACAATGGCAAAAGCTGGTGCTGTCCAGGATTTTTTACAATGATGCAAAGCTGATTGTACTTGATGAACCCAGCAGTGCCTTAGATCCTGTGGCAGAATTGGAGCTTTTCCAGAATATTAAAGAACTGGCTGTTGATAAAACCATTATTCTCATTTCGCACCGCTTGTACAACCTCAAAGTGGCAGATTACATTTATGTCATGAAAAATGGTGTTGTTGCGGAAGAAGGTGCTTTTGCCGCGCTGATTGAAAACGGCCCGGTGTTTAAAGAGATGTACGATGCACAGAAGTTGTAAAACTACTTAGCAAACAATTTAAAAAACAAACGAAAAGGCCTGAAAATAAATAATAAGGGAAGGGCAACTGCGGGTAGTTTGAAGTACCTGATGTCAGATGCTGTAGGTACCACATAATAATACAAAGTCCTCAACTGCGCTTTCATTTTGTTCCAGCTGCTATCCTGAAAGTTCAAAAAGAAGGGGTAATGTTCATTTCCTTTCTCCGTATTTTTTACCACTGGATAAGCTGTTGCTACATTTGAAAGCTCATTGTCAGGAATATTGTCAAAAGGGAGTTGCGCATTGCTGATCCCTAAAAGTTCTTCAATGGCAGAAAGTGACGCATTCACGATACGCTGGTGTCCATATTTTTTCAGGGTTTTATGGATAAGGACACCGTCAATGCTGTCGCCGGCAGTTTGTAGCAGGCAAGCTGTATCTATCACATATTTAAAACGCATCAGGGGTTCCCGGATAAAGTGGTTAGATGCCATACAAAGGAAATCATAGGCCGGTTGCAACCTTGGGTATCCATTACCCTTATTCAATTGCTCGTTCTTTTCCAGGCCCTGAATAAAAAAGTCGAACTCAGGAAAAGAGCCCATATGTAATTCGGTGAGCTTCCATTGAATCTCAACCGTACATTTCATGGCATTGTTTACCGCGGGTGTTTTCAGTTCCAGGTCCTTGGCAATCTTCAGGTAATAGGGTAACCATTCGTCAGGAATCTCCCAGCCGCTTTTAAAGGGCATGCCTTTCCGCTTAAAGTACTTTAGTGCAGGCTTAACTGATCTTCTGTTGATCATCAGGTCAATATCACTGCTCTCGCGCATGGAAGGAGATTTGTAGTATGCTTTTGCAAAAGAAATACCTTTATAAGGAATAACAGGAATGCCTGCGGCGGTCAGTTCCCTCACCAGTTCTACCAGATACTTTTGCTGATGAAGATTAGTCATACTCAAAGCCATCAAATCCCCCTTCAGTTTTTTTAAAAAATCCTCTGGCATGATCATGCCAGAGGCCTGAATACTATGATAGATAAAGGTTCGAATACCATGCCTGCGTATGAACAGGTAGCAAAGTTCCCAATCGAATTTTTGGACATCAATAAAATTCTGAACCTCAACTGCGCTGAGGGTTTTAAAGTAAACCCTCGAAATCAGGATCACCAGTGTTTTTTCGGTTCCGAATTTTTTAAGGAGGGTTTGTGTAGGCAGCATGAATTTTAAATGTGCCTCAAAGCTAATAAAAAGCCCTAAAAATTATTTGATTTTTGCATCGATCTCTTTCGCTTTTGCATGGTGTTTTTCTAAAACAGGCAGTGTTTTTTTTGCAAAGTTTTTAATTTTCTCGTTTTTATTGTTTTGCGCAGCCTTAAAAAGATCCAGCGTTTTCACATGGTCGTTCAGCATCATGTCCATATAATGCTTGTCAAATTCGCTTCCTTTCATCGTCATCATCATATCCAGGTGCTTTTTCTGGTCAGCAGGATATTCGTCGGGCAAAATGATTTTGAGGTCGGTTGCCAGAGCTTTTAATTCTGCATTCGCTTTGGTATGGTCTGTGACCATTTGCTGTGCAAACGCTTTGACATCAGCATTTTTAGTGGTTTTTAAAGCGTATTGTCCACTTTGCACTTCCATCATTCCGCCTATGGCTGCAGTTTTCATAAAAATTGCCCCATCTTCATCAGCATCAGATTTATAAGTTTCCGCCCGCTGACTGTCGTTACCTTCAGCTTTCTTTTGCTCAGGACTTTCATTGTTTTTTTGAAGGCTATCCAATTCTTTTTTTGGTGTTAACCCATCTTTTTGATCGGTAGAACGTTGCTCAGGACTTTGGCAAGCGGCCAGCAGGCAAGCTGCTGTAATACAAGTTGTAATAAAGTTTGTCGTTTTCATAGGTTTGAAATTTTATGCTTAACAACTCATATCTTTTAATGTGTTTAAAAATTGAAATAAAAGATTAACTATATTCGCCAGTACTATTACAACAATGAATTTACATCATTAATTCGTTTATGATGATAACCTTATATAACAGCTAAAATATGAAAGTTGCCTTAATTACAGGAGTTACAGGTCAGGATGGGGCCTACCTGGCAGAATTTTTATTAAAAAAGGGATATTTTGTCCATGGTTTAAAAAGAAGATCTTCTCTTTTCAATACCGACAGAATAGATCACCTGTACCAGGATCAGCACGATCATGGGGTAAACTTTAAACTTCATTTTGGCGACTTAACAGATTCCACCAACCTGATCCGCATCATTCAGGAAACACAGCCAGACGAAATTTACAACCTCGCAGCCATGAGCCATGTGCATGTGAGTTTCGAGATGCCGGAATACACCGCTAATGCAGATGGTATTGGTACATTAAGGCTCTTAGAAGCCATCCGGATTTTAGGCCTGGAAAAAAAGACCCGTATTTACCAAGCTTCCACTTCAGAATTATACGGATTGGTACAAGCAGTTCCACAAAGTGAAACCACACCTTTCTATCCCCGTTCTCCGTATGCGGTAGCTAAAATGTATGGCTATTGGATTACTGTCAATTACCGTGAAGCTTATGACATGTTTGCCTGCAATGGAATCCTGTTTAACCATGAGAGTCCGTTAAGAGGGGAAACTTTTGTTACGCGTAAAATTACCCGCGCGGCATCTAAAATTGCCCTTGGTTTGCAAAAATGTTTATATCTAGGTAACCTGTCGGCACAGCGCGATTGGGGCCATGCCAAAGATTACATTGAAGCCATGTGGCTGATTTTGCAGCAGGAAAAAGCAGAAGATTTTGTCATTGCTACGGGTGTAACTACAACGGTTAGAGATTTTGTGAAAATGGCCTTTGCAGAAATGGGTATCGAAGTAGAATTCAGCGGAAAAGACGAAAATGAAAGAGGTGTAATTATAGATGTAGATCAGGAGATGGTTGCAAAGTTAGGCTTAAATGCTGATGCCTTACACCTTGGACAAGAAGTAGTGCGTGTAGATCCAAAATATTTCCGTCCTACTGAAGTTGACTTGCTTCTGGGAGATCCTACCAAATCCAAAACCCAATTGGGCTGGGAGCCAAAATACGATTTACCAGCCTTGGTAAAAGACATGATGCAGGCAGATTTATTGCTCATGAAAAAAGATGAGCACCTAAAACAAGGTGGCTTTAAGACCTTAAATAATTTCGAGTAATCTTAGGTTGTCTATTTACACGAAGAAGAAAGATAGTGCTTTTTCATTAAAAGCGCTATCTTTGTCAACCTAACGTTAAATATGAAGAACATTTTCTACCTTTTTATCATCATAGCCATTTTTAGTTCATGTAAAGGTTATAAGGAAGTCGCTTACTTTCAAGACTTAAAAGGGCAAGTCCAGATAGACGAAGACATCACAAAATACCCCCCTATCAAAATTCAGCGGGACGATATTTTAGACATTACGGTAACCAGCCGTAATCCGGAAGCTACCGCATTATACAATGCCAATGCAGCTACTTCAAGTTCCTCTTCTGGTGGTAAAACTTCCTCCGGTGGCGGCGCTTCGGGTTATTTAGTCGATCAAAATGGAACCATACAATTGCCTTCTCTTGGTGCAGTAAAAATAGAAGGATTAACCACAGCAGAAGCAAGGGGCCTAATTCAGGACAAACTAACTACTTACTTAAAAGAGCCTATTGTGAATTTGAGGTTGACTAACTTTAAAATCTCAATCATTGGTGATGTTGCAAGTCCCGGTGTTTATAATATACAGGGAGAAAAGGTTACCGTAATTGAGGCTTTAAGTATGGCGGGAGACTTGAATATCACTGCCATACGGAAAAATGTTTTACTGGTTCGCGAAAACGCAGGAAAAAGGCAGTACGTAAGAATAAACTTGAATGAAAAAGAAATATTTAATTCACCTTATTTTTATTTGCAGCCCAATGATGCGCTATACATACAGCCCAGCAACGCCAAGTATGCCACTGTCGATACTTTTACAAGAAATATAGGTATTGCACTTTCTGTTATTTCTATTGGCTTAGTCATCCTTACACAGTTTTAGAGTACATTACATGTCAACTATTGAAGAAAATTCCGGGGCAGAAAAAAGTTTGAATTTTTCTAAGGACCAGGTTTTAAATATCCGTGAGATTATAGGCAATTATATTTTTCATTGGCCCGTTTTTGTTTTAGCCGTTGTAATCTGTTTATCGGTTGCTTACACTTACCTTCGTTACACGCAGCCCTTATATCAAATTAGTTCAACATTACTGATTAAGGATCAGAAAAAAAATAACGGTGCAGAGATTTTAAATCAGTTAGACCATACTGGAGGTTCGCAGAAGGATGTAGAGAGTGAAGTGGAAATTTTGAAATCGCGTACCTTGATGAACCAGGTGGTGGAGCGCTTAAATTTAAATGTATCATATACCTCAGAGGGCAGGTTAATTAGCACAGATGCTTATGAAACTAAACCCATTAGCTTAACGCCGGTTAAATTCAACAAGGCATGGTTAAATACAAAATTGCAACTTTCTTTTCCCGGAAAAAATACCTATTTGCTTAAAGACCTCGTCTCAGGAAAACATATTAGTGGAGAAATGGGCATTCTTCAGCAAAATTTGTTTGGGCTATACAGAATAGATAGGGTAAATGACACCAAAATAAACAATGCTGAGCATTTCATCGTCACTGTGTCTGCAGTAGAAGATGTGGTGGGTGGATACATGGGAGGTTTAACTGTTGAACCCAAAACTTTTCGCTCTAATGTATTGGATCTTGGCTACACCACTACGGTAGTTAAAAAAGGAGAAGACATTCTAAATACCCTGGTGCAGGTTTACAACGAGGCCTCACTTAAAGACAAAAACAGGGCAACAGACCGTACCATTCAGTTTATCAATGAACGGATTGTTCCGCTTAATGGAGAGTTAACTGACGTAGAAAAAAGTGTAGAAAATTTCAAAAGTAGTCAGGGCTTAACAGACATCACCACTCAGGCCGAGATGTATACAGATAATGTAAAAGAGAACCAACTCAGGCTTGAGGAAATTAACCTCAAGCTTGCCGAAATTGATGACATACAGCGTTACGTTAGTTCTGGCTCTGCTCAGGAGAAACTGCCATCTACTTTAAGTATCCTCGATCCGGTGTTAAATAGTCAGGTTGCCCAGCTCAATACGCTGCAATTGCAAAAAGTTCAATTGTTAAGTACCACTCAGGAGGCAAATCCAATCATGGATCCGCTCAATAGGCAAATTGAAACTACCCAGGCGAATATCCGGGCAAGCATAAAGAACATCAAACAAATCCTATTAAATTCAAAAGCACAATTGGCGGGTACTGGTACTACCAATCAGGGCTCAATCAAAAAGATTCCTGGTCAGGAGCGACAGTTCATCAGCATTCAGCGCCAACAAAAAATAAAAGAGGAACTGTATCTGTACCTTTTGCAGAAGAAAGAGGAAACTGCCTTAACTTATGCCTCAGCTGTAGCAGACAGCCGCCTTATTGACCCCGCTATCGGCTCCCGCGGACCTATCAAGCCTAAAAAGCAAATCATTTATATGGTTGCCTTTTTAGTGGGGCTTATCCTGCCTGTGGTATATATCCACGCTAAAGATCTGCTTAACAATAGAATCGGTAGTGTAGCTGATATCAACAAAGGCACTTCTGCCCCATTATTGTCTGAGTTGGTATTCCATGAGGGCAAAGAGGCAGTTGTGGTTACTGAAGGAAACAGAAGCGCCATTGCAGAGCAATTCAGGGCTTTACGTACCAATCTGAAATATATCCGTGGCAAGAAAACTGATGATTTGGGGAATGTTACCCTTTTTACTTCCAACATTTCAGGCGAAGGGAAAAGTTTTGTATCCACCAACCTGGCAGCTGTTCTGGCAGTTAGTGGCCGTAAAACAGTATTGCTCGAACTCGATTTGCGTAAACCTAAAATCACACAATACCTTAACCTGCCATCAAAAGCAGGTTTAAGTAATTACCTGATCGGGCAAGCTAAATATGAAGATATCCTTCAGGAATCCGGTGTTCATCCCAATTTATTTGTTTTGGGATCTGGCCCTATACCGCCAAATCCATCAGAATTGCTGATCGAAGGAGAAATAGACGTACTCATAGCCTATTTAAAAGAAAATTTTGACGAAATCATCATTGACTGTCCGCCTATAGGGCTGGTAACCGATGCTCAGATTCTTTCGCGTTTCGCAGACCTTACGCTGTATGTATTACGTCATGATTTCACGCTTAAATCTTTGCTTACCCAGGTAGATAAACTTTATAGGCAACAAAAATTCCCTAAATTAAACCTGATTCTTAATGGTATTAAAGCTGATGGAAGAAATGGTTACGGTTATGGTTACGGATATTATGGAAGTGATTTGAAGGCAAATTCATTTAGCTTAAAGTCAGCTCTTCGCAAATTTTTTAAACGGTTTTAATTTGTTTAACGAGGAAGGCAATCAGGAGCTTACCAGCAAACCCTGTTTTATGGTTCAGGCCAGGATGGGCTCAACCCGCCTGCCAAATAAGATGACCTTAAACTTTTTTGAGGGCCGCAATTTATTCGAGCTTATCCTCTCTAAATTAAAAGATAACTTCCCGGAGATACCCATCGTTATTGCAACGTCTACCATGCCTCAAAATGACATTCTTGCTGCTATAGCGGTAAACAAGGGATGCGAAGTTTACAGAGGGAGTGAAAATGATGTTTTAGAAAGATTTATAAATGCGGCAGATCAGTTGGGTTACAACAAAATTATACGGGTTTGTGCAGATAACCCCTTCCTTGATGTCCTGGAAATCGGTCGCCTGCTCGCTCATTTAAGTCATAATCCAACTGATGATTATATCGGCTTTATGGTGAATGGCACACCGGGGATTAAAACCCATTTTGGGTTTTGGGTAGAGTATGTTACACTACATGCACTAAAAATGGTTTCGGGCAAAACAGCAGAGCCTTTATTTAAAGAACATGTTACCAATTATATCTATGGCCATCCTGAATCTTTCAAGGTTAAATTTATTCCGGCAAATCAACGTTTGGAAGGAAGAGTGGACATCAGGATGACCTTAGATACACCAGAAGATTTTGAAATTCTATCCCAGCTGTATGCCAGATTAACGAGCACATACGGTGCGGTTTTTGGAATAGCCCAGATAGTCGATTTCCTTGATACCCACGTAGGTTACAAGCAGAAGATGTCAGCCCAGATCGGGCAAAATTTAAAGTAATAATTCTTATATTCACCTCCCAAATCAAATATACTAACCTTATGAAAAATACAGAAGAAGAAGTTTACATCATTGGTGAAATCGGTCAAAATCACAATGGCTCTGTAGATATCGCCAAATTGATTATTGAACTCGTTTCAAGACCTGTAACTGAAGATAATTTTGGCTTAAGTTTAAAGCCGATGAACGCAATTAAACTGACCAAAAGAGATTTGAAAGAAGAATTGACAGATACGCAAATGAACCGCATCTACGATTCACCACATGCTTTTGGAAAAACATATGGTGAGCACCGTGAGTTTTTGGAATTAAATGACGAGCAGCATTTCGAGATCTACCAGTATGCTAAAAGTAAAGGTCTTGAGTTTGTAGAAACGCTTTGTGCAATTGGCTGTCTTTCTTTGTTGAAATTATTTACACCAAACTATTTAAAAGTTGCCAGCCGCGACCTAACAAATCTCCCGCTGCTTGCTGCAATGGCAGAAACAAAAATACCTATTATTCTCTCCACTGGTATGGCCGGGAAAAAGGAATTAGACGAAGCTTTGGATGTCATTACAAAATCTCATTCAGACATCTCCATTTTACACTGTGTGTCGCAGTACCCAACCCATCCGGATAACCTGAACCTGAAAACAATTACTTACCTGCAAAAACACTATGGTCAATATAATATTGGATTTTCAGATCATACCATTGGGATTTCTGCACCCGTTGTTGCCGTGGGCATGGGCGCAAAAATGATTGAGAAACACATTACCATAGACCGGCATATGAAAGGGACCGACCAATTAGGCTCTTTAGGTCCTGATGGCGTATACAGAATGCTGCGTGACATCCGTATTGCCGAAAAGTGGATGGGCGTAGAAGATATTTATATCGAGAAAGATGTCCTGTCTGCAAAAGTTAAGCTGGAGCGTTCTTTGGCTGCCAAACACGATTTGCTCCCAGGTGATGTCATTAAAGAAGAAGACTTATGTTTATTAAGTCCAGGAGATGGGTACAAATGGAGTCAAAGGGCCGAACTAATTGGTAAGGTAGTTAAAACCAAAGTTTTGGAAAATGAATTGATCTATCCTGACTTTGTTTAAATTTAAGCTCATTACGCAATGCTTCCAAAATTAATTATAACAGATATAGACGGTGTATGGACAGATGGAAGTATGTATTACGACCAGACAGGTAACGAACTTAAGCGATTTCATACCTATGATAGTGCCGGTGTAGTTTTTGCCCAGCTGTTACATATTCCGGTTGTAATTATCACCGGAGAGGATACCGAAATCGTGAGCAGGCGAGCAAAGAAGATTAAAGTTGATTACCTTTTTCAGGGTGTAAAGAACAAGGTAGAGGTCATTCAAACCTTACTTACAGAGCTGCAATTAAGTTTTGAAGACTGTGCTTATATCGGAGACGACATTAACGATGCACTGTTACTTCAAAAGGTAGGTTTTAGTTCCTGCCCCGCAAATGCGCCAGACTATATTAAAAAAATGGTGCATTATGTTACCCTTAAACAAGGGGGGCAGGGTGCTTTCAGGGAATTTGTGGAATATATCCTCAGCAGTAACAATGCATTTGAAGATGTGCTCAAGTTAGCGGTTTCACGTCATGAAAAGTCAAACTAATCATAAAATGGAATATGACGTAATTTTCTATTATCCCCAACATTTTAATAGAAGTAAAGCGGGCACAAATCCATTCTTCGATCCGCTGATTAAAATATGTGAGGATTTTAATATTAGTTTTCTCCTTATTGAAGAACCTGATAAAAATACTGCTGCACCACGAAATTCAAAAGCATATCAGTTCGATTTCTGGCTGTTTTTAATCTTATCTTTTAGAAAACTGATCCCGGGCTTTTTTTTTAAAACTAGCAGGCACCGTGATCGTTTTATTGGCAAACTCATAAGCCGTCTTTCTTTCAGAAAATTCAGCGCCAGGAATTACATTACCATATCAAATTCTATGATCAATTGCCTTTCGGCCTTTAACGATCAGGCAAAAGTGTATGATCTGCAGCATGGAATTATTTACAGTTGGCATCATGGTTATTTCAACGCAGATGGCAGCCTGAAAGAAGAATTGAATAGCCCGAACCTGGGTTTTTTAGTTTATGGAGCAGGATTTTTAAACGAGTTTTCTAAGGGCAATGAAAATAGCCTTAATCACCGTGTCAAAGTTATAGGCAATGTATTGAAACCTCTGCACATGGAAGTTGCAGTTATGCCTGAAAAAAATCTGAATAAAGTAGTGTATTCATTGCAATTTACAAGAGATTGGGATGTAAGGCGTTTGGAAGATCAAAGAGAAGAGTTGTTTGCCCTGCTGGAAAGTGTAGAAGCAACTTTTCTTAAATTTGGACTCGTATTTTACCTTAAGCATCACCCCAGATTTGGCAATTGTATCAACCTGAGTACGCTTTCCGAACGGTTCAAATTTGTGGAATTTATAAATCCCGGATTTTACGAACCAGATCAGGAGCCATTTTTACATGTCACAATTTACTCCACTGTTGCATTTGATTACGCAGAAAAAGGAATTCCTACATATTTTGTGCAGTCAAAGTCGGCGCCAGAAGGTAAAATGATCTATCTGGATAAGTATGCTTATCCTTGTGTTTATCCTTCACTTTCAGAAATGATAACGGTTTACCTGACCGATCATGGGAGGTATATGGATGAGGGGCTTAAAGTGATGGAGTGGCAGAAAAATTTTTATGCAGATTTCGACGCAAAACAATTTCTGAATATCTTATCGTTCAGCGGCAATGAAAATTTGAAAGGATCAGCTCATGTTGGAGAAGAAAATTAAGGTTTTTTTAGGCGGTTATACCAACTACGTCAATGCCCAGAATCTCAACTGCCGTGCATTGGCAGAGCACCTGGATAAAAGAAAGTTTGGGGTGTATACCTTAGCATTGTATAACGGGCAGCTTTCAGACATGCCTTCAACTGCCGGACTAAAGGTTTTTAAGTGCTTCAGACCTGTTCGCCTATCGCAATACCTTGGTTTTCTATGGGGCATATGGCACTGTGATGTAGCTTATTTACCTAAAGACGATCTTTGGAAATTTAACAGGTTTTTGCTTAGGCTGTTAAAGAAAAAGAGTTTCTCAACCATAGAAGTTATTTTAGAGCCGGTAATCTACCATACTTTACTTGCAAAGCATGTTAACCGGGAGATGTTTCTTCAATCAAAGCGCTATTTTTCCAGGTTGTTTAGCATCACACATTATATGTCCAGATTTAATTATGACGTTTGCGGATTAAAAACCGAAAATGAAGTGTTATTTCTGGGGGTAAATGCCAAACTGAGCCCAAAAACTACAATGGTACCTAAATTGGAGAAAGTAATCATGATTGGTAATGATTTGGTAAGAAAGGGCATCTCAGATTATTTAGAACTCTCTAAAAGTTTTCCCGACTTAACATTTGTTGTTGTTGGCAGTGGAAATGGACAAATTGATATAGATCAGGAGATTCAGAAAAATGGAATCCGCAATGTCATTTATAAAGGCATGTTAGGATCAGCAGCACTTAGCGATTTGTTACAAACTGTAGATTTACACATTCTGCCTTCCCGGTCAGAGGGTTTTCCAAAAGTAGTTTTGGAGACTGCTTCAGCTGGTATTCCATCTGTTTTATATGCTGATTATGGGGCAGATGAATGGGTTGAAAATAACAAAAATGGCTGGATAGTAAACACCATAGCTGAGATGGCCGATAGGATAAGAAAACTGCAAAATGAGCCTGCCATGCTATCCGCTGCTTCCAGGTCGGCTGTGGAACTGGCTAAAACATTTGATTGGAAAATTAAAATCCTGCAATGGGAAAGGGTAATCATGGACATACATGAGTAGTAAACAAATTTATATTTACCTTTGAAACCAAACCTATCAAATTGGATAAAGAAATAAAAGGAACTGCTCAGGGGCTTAGGATGCGGGCTGTGAAGGGTGTATTCTGGAGCTTCATTGATCAGTTTTCTTCTCAGGGCATAGGCTTTGTTTTAGGCATTATACTGGCACGTCTGCTTTCCCCGGCAGATTATGGTTTAATCGGCATGCTTAGCATTTTTATCGCCATAGCCAATTCATTTGTTACTAGTGGTTTTGGCACCGCCTTGATTCAGAAAGTAGATCGTTCGGAAACAGATTTTTCTACCGTATTTATTTTTAATCTAGGCTCAAGCCTGGTTTTTTATGCCATCCTTTTCTTCAGTTCGCCCTACGTAGCCGCGTTTTATAATATTCCTCTTCTAGAGCCCATCACTAAAATTGTTGCTTTAAATGTGATCATCAATGCCCTAACCATTGTTCCGCGCACAAAATTAACCATCAATATTGACTTCCGCTCGCAAACAAAAATTTCTATAACCTCCATTGTACTATCTGGCATGGTTGGTGTATCTATGGCATACCTGGGCTACGGCGTATGGTCACTGGTCATTCAAGGGCTGGTTGCTGCAGTAGTTCAGGCCATTTTGCTCATTTATTTCATCAATTGGAGGCCATCTTTAGTATTCTCAAAGGCATCCTACAAAACCCTGTTTGGCTTTGGTTCAAAAATGATGGCTTCTGGCCTATTAGATACGGTATATAACAATATGTATGCCTTAGTAATCGGTAAAAAATTTCTCCCTGCAGATCTTGGTTATTATTCCAGGGCACAGCAGCTGGAGTCACTTCCCGCACAAAATATTACCGCAATTTTGCAGCGGGTTACCTTTCCAATCTTTTGCCAGATACAAAATGAAGACGATCGGTTAATCAGCGCTTACCGCAAACTCATACGCATGACTTCATTTATCGTATTTCCGTTGATGTTTCTGCTGGTGGCTATATCTGAACCATTAATTACCGTATTGCTTACCGAAAAATGGCTGCCTGCGGCAGCGTTATTCCGGATATTATGCTTTGCAGGAATGTGGTACCCCATCCATGCCATCAATCTTAATATCCTTCAGGCTAAGGGGCGGTCAGATTTATTTCTTAAGCTGGAAATATGGAAGAAAGTACTTGGGGTAGCCGTCTTATGCATCACACTCCCTATGGGCTTAATTGCCATGGCAGTCGGGCAGGTTGTAAGTTCTTTCCTTGCCTTATTTATCAATACTTATTATACCGGAAAACATTTCAAGTACGGTATTTGGCTTCAGATAAGAGATATAGCTGGGTTTTTGCTCATTTCACTACTGGTTTGTGCCATTACACTTTATGGTACACAATACATCTCATCTAATTGGTTAAAATTATTTGCTGGTGGATTTGTTTACGTTTTTGTATACCTTGGTGCTTTGAAACTATTTAACTTCTCAGAATTGAGCGAAATGTTATCCATGGTCAAAAAGCCAGGTTAAACCTTAGATTTATCAAATGATACCTGTTACAAAACCCTTTTTACCGCCTCAGGAAGAATATGAAGCATACCTAAAAGGTATCTGGAAACGTCAATGGCTAACCAATATGGGGCCATTAGCCAATGAGCTGGAGCTTCAGCTAAAGAATCATCTTCAAATAGACCATCTTTTGTTTGTTACGAATGGAACGGTGGCACTGCAAATTGCAATTAAGGCATTGGAATTAACCGGAGAGATCATCACTACACCTTTTTCTTTTGTTGCCACTACCAGTTCAATTGCCTGGGAGGGCATTAAGCCTGTATTTGTAGATATAGATCCCAAAACTTTTAATATTGATCCTTCAGCAATTGAAGCCGCAATTACAGAAAAAACCTCTGCCATTATTGCTACCCATGTATATGGAAACCCATGCGATATTGATGCCATACAGCTGATTGCAGAAAAACATAATCTCAAAGTAATTTACGATGGTGCCCATGCATTTGGGGTAAATTATAAAGGCAAAAGTATTTTTGAATATGGCGACATCAGTACCTGCAGTTTGCACGCAACAAAATTGTACCATTCTATAGAAGGTGGTTTGGTTATTACCAAAGATCCTGACCTGTTAAAAAAAATGGCTTACATGCGTAATTTTGGTTTTGATGGTCCGGAGCGTTTTGCTGAACTGGGCATCAATGGCAAAAATTCTGAGTTTCATGCAGCGATGGGCCTGAATAACCTAAAGTACATTAATCAGATTATTGATAAAAGGAAGGAACTAACGCAACACTATGATAAAATGCTTAAAAATGTAAAGTGTTTTACCCAGGAGTGGAATCGAAATTCTAATTGCAATTATGCTTACTTACCTATTGTGTTTAACGATGAGCAGCTGATGTTAAAGTGCATGGAGAATTTAATTGCATATAATATTTACCCAAGACGGTATTTTTATCCTTCGCTGGCTAAATCACTCCCGTATGTAGATCCGGTAGAAATGAAACATACAGATGACATCGCAAGAAGGGTACTATGTCTTCCCTTGTATTACGACTTATCTAAAGAAGAGGTGGACCTCATTTGCCGTTTAATTCTTAGGGTTCAAAATAACTAGATCATTAATAAACATACATATGTATAATATTGCAGTAACCGGTGTTGGGGGTGGAGTTGGCCAGAGTATACTTAAATCACTTGAAAAATCTGGATACAACGTAATTGCTCTTGATGGTGAATTACTTGCTGCAGGGCTTTATGCTGCCGGCAAATCCTACCTGATTCCATATGCCAATAGCCCGGAATATATTGATGCATTGCTCGCAATTTGTAAGGCCGAAAAAATCGCTTTGTTATTTCCGGGTTTAGACGCAGAATTGATGCCACTTTCTTTAAACAGAGATGCATTTAAGGCTATAGGTACTACAGTGGTAGTCAGCAGTCCCGAAGTGATCAAGATTTCTGACGATAAGCAGGAAACCCACAATCAGTTAATAGCCCATGGAATCGATGTGCCTTTTACCTCCCCGCTGCAAGGATTTCAGCCTTCGGCTAAAGATTTTCCCTTAATTGTAAAGCAACAGGTTGGTGGCGCAAGGTCAAAGAATGTTTACCTTGCTAAAAATGAAGAACAATGGGGGCTGCTAAAAAGTAAAGTAGCGGGCGATGAAGATAGTTTCATAGTCATGCAGTACATAGAGGGTGATGAATATACCTGCGGAACCGTTAATTTAGATGAGCAATGCAAAGGTGTAATTGTAATGCGAAGGATTTTACGTGATGGAGATACTCATAAATGTTTTTCGGAAAAGAATCCGGTTATAGAAAAAGCAGTGCGAAAGGTAGTTGAAGCCATTAAACCTTTTGGGGCATGTAATGTACAATTAAGGATGAAAGATGGAATCCCATATGTTTTTGAAATCAATGCACGTTGCTCAGGCACAACTGCCTCCAGAACACTTTGTGGATTTAATGAACCAAAAATGATTGCTGATTATTTATTGCAAAACATTGAGCCGCAGTTTGAGATCAGAGAGCAAACCATTTTAAGGTACTGGCAGGAACTTGTAGTAGAGAATGAAAGTGTACGAAAGCTAAAAGATTCGTCAAAAATTCAACTCCATAACCATATTTCCTTATGATAATAGGCGTGTTGGGAGCCAATGGTTTTGTGGGAAGATCACTTTGCACTACATTTCTTAATTCAGGAAATACAGTGCTGGCTTTTTACAATTCCAGTCAATCTGATGTCCCGGAGGGATGCGTTTGTTATGCCGTAGATCGATTACCGGAGACAAAAATGAATTGCTTATTTATTGCGATGGGCGGACATGGATTAAGTTACGAGTCATATTTAAGGCAGTTTTTATCCTTACAGGCTACACTTCAGGCATTAAATTTTGATCGGATGGTCTACATTTCAAGCACCGAAGTATATGGTGCTCATATTGGAATTATAAATGCAGATAGTTGCTACAATAATCCAAAAACCTACGGGCTGTCAAAACTAATGGAAGAATTTTTAATAAATTCCTTTGAAAATGTTTCCATTATAAGACCAACCTATATTTATGGTATAGGGATGAAGCCAAATTCATTAGTGCCCATCTGGATAAAACAAGCATTGGTGGCTAAAGAAATTGTTGTTTATGGTGATGGTACCCGTTGCCAGGATTATTTGCATATTAATGATCTTATGGATTTATGTCAACTCCTGGCCACTTCAGTTATTAAGGAGGTAGTTGTCGCTGCCACAGGTAATTCTATTACTAATATGGATCTTGCAAAATGCATTGGCGGTCACCTGGGGGGAATAAAAATTAGTACAAGAGATTCAGATCTATCCTCGTCATTTCATTTTGATGTCTCTAAAACATTTTGCCTTTTTGGATGGCAGTCGAAGATTTCAATTCAAGACGGCATTAAAGAATTGATAGATTATGAAATTGCTAATTTATAGTGATGTACATGGCAATCTTCCTGCATTTGAAAAAATGCTGGAAATGGAGCCGGATTGTGAAATGCACATCTGTCTTGGCGACCTCGTAAATTATGGACCATGGAGTGATGAATGTATAGACCTGGCTTCCTCTCTTCGTAATCCGGTGCTGATTATGGGGAATCACGAAGAAGCCTTTATTGATGGGTTTTATCCGGGCAGTAATCCACTTGTCCAAACATTTTTTCAGCAGAATATTTCCGGATTTCATCGGCGCGAGCAGATCAAAACATTTGTTAGCGCCTACCAGCTTGATAAATTTTTGTGTACACACACAATAATGGATAAATATATTTATCCCGATACCGATGTAGTTTTAGATAACAATTATATTATAGGGCACTCGCATCATCAGTTTAAATATATAAATAGTGATTTTGAATTGTACAATGCGGGTAGTGTGGGTCAGAACAGGAAGTATATTAATGTAATTAATTATCTTACCTACGATACTGAAACCAATGATTTGAAAATGAAGCGCCAGTTGTATAATGTAGCGCTGCTGATAAATGAGATGAAGGCTAAAAAATTCCCTGAAATTTGCTTAGACTATTATTTACAAAAGGAAAGATTATAATGAATGAATCTAACAGTATTATAGAGAACTGTACCTTGCCAGATACTATAAATTTGGGGAACATGATAACCCTGCTGAATACTCAGCTTGGAGATCAGTGCATGGTTGGTAACTTCTCAAAGATGGCCTATTCAAAGATGGATACACTCTCCTATATCGGTGATTATACAGTGGTAATCAATGCCATAATTGGCAGATTTTGTTCTATATCCTGGGGGGTTACCATCGGACCCGAAGAACATGATTATACCAGATTGACCAATCATAGCTTTTTGTACTCACTAAAATCTTTCCAGTTAACTCCTTATAAACATTACAGTCCTTTTGAAAAGGAATGTGTTATTGGTAACGATGTTTGGATTGGGTGTAACAGTACAATCTTAAGAGGGGTAACCATAGGCGATGGCGCTGTAATAGGAGCAAACTCCCTTGTCAATAAGGATGTGCCTCCTTACGCAATTGTGGCCGGTACTCCGGCTAAAGTTATAAAGTATAGGTTTAACGATGCTGTTATTGCTGCTCTTTTGGATTTAAAGTGGTGGGATTTGCCTCTTAAACTAATTTCAGCAAATACCGAACTTTTTGCCGCACAGCCAACTTTAGGAATTATAGCTCAAATTAAAGGCTTGCATCAATCTGGATAATCAGGCGCTATTCGTTACTTTTAGTGGCAGAACCGCATTGGATTAACTATCTTTGACTATTATTTCTGAGAACTTAAATCCAACAGGCTAAATATAAATATGGAACTGGAACACTTCCTTGAAAACTTTTCGAATACCCTTAGTGACACTGATAAAGAATTAATTAAACCCGAAACTGTTTTCAGAGAGCTGGGAGAATGGGATTCGTTAACAGCGTTACTTGTAGTTGAAATGATAGATGAGAAGTACGATAAAACACTCACTGGTGAAGATTTGCGGGGTTCAGTTACTATTCTCGATATTTATAAAATACTAAAAGCAAAAGGCTAACCCATCAAATAAACTTTTGTTAATGAAGAATTTGATCATTATCGGTGCGCGGGGCATGGGCCGGGAAACTTTTTCCCTTGCTAAAAACTGCCAGGGATATGGTACTGAATATCAAGTTAAAGGATTTCTGGATGATCATCTGCATGTTTTGGATGACTTTACAGGTTACCCACCTATTTTGGGTTCAGTTGAGGCTTATGAAGTGCAGGAACACGATGTTTTTATCTGTGCACTAGGTGCGGTTTATTGGAAGAAATTCTATGCAGAGCAGATCCTTGCAAAAGGTGGATTATTTATTAATTTGATTCATCCGTCGGTTACATTTTCGGATAATGTAACGTTAGGCACAGGGTTGATTATTTGCCAGGGGGCTTGCCTGAGTAACGAAGTTAGCGTTGGAGATTTTGTAATTATTCTTAATTACAGTGGCTTGGGGCACAATACAAAAGTAGGAGATTGGTGTCATATCGGTGCTTATTCTTTTACAGGGGGCTTCTCGGTTCTGGAAAATGAGGCTACACTCCATGTGAGAGCTACGATTTTACCAAATATACAAGTCAGAAAAAATGCAGTAATAGGCGCCTGTAGCCTGGTTACAAAAAATGTTAAAGAAAATACAACTGTTTTCGGAGTACCAGCAAAGGTTCTTGAATTTTAATTAGTAATTTAACTTCCCATCCAATATTTCCTATGGCAAATTTTTCAATTCATAACATTGCAATAAAAGGAATATCATGCTGTGTTCCTGAAAATAAAAGTAATAACCGAAATCTGGATCATCTTTTTCAAGGTGATGCCGAGAAATTTATTAATGCAACGGGCATTGAAGAGCGTCGTATCGCCTTGAAAGATATTTGTGCATCAGATTTGTGTATTGAGGCAGGGAATAAATTAATTGAAGCCCTGGACTGGAAGAAAGAAGATATCCAAATTTTAGTCTTTGTTACCCTAACCGGAGATCATATTGTACCTGGTACCTCCTCTATTTTGCAAGACCGCCTTGGCTTATCTAAAACCTGCATGGCTTTCGATGTCACTTTAGGCTGTTCTGGCTATGTTTATGGACTTTCTATTATCACAGGTCTGATGAACAGCTTTGGGATAAAAAAAGGCCTTTTACTGGCTGGAGATACCTGCAGTAAAATTGTTTCTAAAAATGACAAGACTACCTTCCCTTTGTTTGGGGATGCTGGTACAGCCACCGCATTACAAATAGAAGAAAACTCAGGTGAATTATTATTTGATGTGGGCACAGATGGTAGTGGTTATGAGTCAATCTTTATCCCGCATGGTGGTTCCAGGCGTAGAGCTGATACCGATTCCGTGATTGAGACTGAGATAGCTCCTGGAGTCAGCAAAAGTAAGTATCATGTTCACCTGGATGGCATCAATGTTTTCTATTTCGGGATATCCCAGGCGCCAAAAACAGTCAATAACCTGATCGATCATTTCGGTATACAAAAAGATGAGATCGACTATTATGTGTTTCATCAGGCTAATAAGATGATGAACACTAAAATCGCCTCAAAACTTAACATTCCAATTGAAAAAGTTCCCGCTTCACTAAAAAAATTTGGCAATACCTCTTCTGCGTCTATACCCCTAACCGTAGTAACCGAATTAAGGGATGCCATAAAAAATGATAAAGGCAAACTTATCTTTTCTGGATTTGGCGTAGGATTATCATGGGGGACTATGTATGTAAAGATAAAACAGGATACTCCATTAATTTTTACAGAGCTGTAATTGTCAATAGTAAAAATGGAAGGTAACCAAACATCAGCCGTCATGGTTTCGGTTCTCATGATCACCTATAAGCATGAAGCTTTTATCAAACAAGCTGTGGAGTGTATTCTTGCGCAGGAAACGGGCTTTGAATATGAACTGATCATAGCTGATGATTGCTCCCCTGACAGCACCAGTGCTGTAATAGCAGCCTTAACAAGCTCGCATCCAGCAGCACGAAGAATAAAGTATTTCAGGCATAGTCCTAACATTGGCGCTGCTGCCAATGTTGTGTTCGCCTTTAATCATTGCAAAGGTAAATATATAGCACTTTGCGAAGGCGATGATTACTGGACAGATTCCTTAAAATTACAAAAACAGGTTGATTTTCTGGAGGCCAATAGAGACTATGGTTTGGTGCACACCAATAATAAAATCTTTCTGGAAAAAGATCAAACTTTTAGTGAGCTCTCAAGGATAATTAACGATGATGAAAATCTGTTTGAGTATTTAATTTTTAAGAACAATCCAATTTGCACCTTAACGGTTTGTTTAAGGGCAGAAATGATGCTGCGTTATCTTTCATTAATTGATGTTCAAAAGGATGCTTATTTAGTTTCAGATTATCCAATTTGGATTTGGTTTTCCATGAACAGTAAAATTAAACTGATCAATGAAGTAACGGGTGTTTATCGAATTTTAGAAGAGTCTGCCTCACAATCTGCTGATCCAAAAAAGAAAATTCTTTTTATAGAGAATGCTAAAAAGCAAGCGCTTTTCTTCCTGGATGAGCACAGAAAGGCTGAATATGAACTTGCCTTTTATAAAAAGTATTCCTTTTTATATGCCCGGATGGGTGAAGCTGAAAAGAAGAAATTTATAACCAGACTATTTTGGAATACTAAAAATTATCTTCACTATTTAAGATTTAACCTTTTAAAGGTTTTTAATTCAGAAAGTGCCGCTATAAAGTTGATTGATAAAATTCAGTTATTGACTGAGACTAAAATGCGCGGATAATGATGAAGGAAAAATACGTTATCATAACTCCATTCTTTCCTACAGATGATGATTTTGTAGGCCCTTACATATACGATCAGGTAAAGGCCATTCAAAAGACAGCACAATATGAGCTCATCGTAATTAAGATTGTGGGCAATAGAGCTGCCATCCCTTACATATATCAAGGTATATTTGTGAACGAAATCAGCTTGGTTGATTTGCCTTCCTTTATTTTGCCGGGTCTTTTTCTGCAAAAAAATATTAAAAATTTGTTGTCGTTAATGAAGATGTTAACGGACAACAACCTCAGCACCATTAAATTTATTCATGGTCATGTCACTTATCCATCCGGTTTGCTTGCTGTCCTCCTTGCTCAAAAAATAGGGGCTAAGTCTATCGTTCAGCACCATGGTTTTGATGTCATGGGTTATACCAATGGATGCTTTCAGCAAAAATGGCTGCAAAAATTAAATGCGCTATGGATTAATAAATTTCATGTGCCTGTGCTAAATAAAGCCACATGGAATGTAGGCGTAAGTAAACAGACGCTAAGCCACTTAAATCAAATACCCGGGTATCAACCTAAAAAGGAACTCGTGCTTTATAATGGTACAGATCCATTAAAATTTTACCCCATCGCTGGTTTAAAAGACCAAAATTACTTTACCATTGGCTGCGTTGGCAACTTCTGGGCAATTAAAGATCAATTGTCACTCCTTAAAGCCCTGCGTATTTTACGTTCTAAAAGCCAAAAATACGATTGCATCCGGCTAAAACTTATAGGTTCAGGTCAGATGTTGAACACCTGTATTGCATATGTAAATGAAAACGGGCTGTCTTCGGTTGTGCACTTTCTCCCTACGCTTGACCATACACAGCTTAATGCTTTTTACAACAGCCTGGATTTATTTGTACTGCCTTCGTATGATGAGGCTTTTGGTTGTGTGTATACTGAAGCTTATGCATGCGGGGTTCCTTTTATTGCCGTAGAAGGGCAGGGCATTGCAGAATTAGTTACATTTGCAAACTCCAGGCACCAGCTGATGAAAAAAGAAGACATTAAGGGGCTTGCTGATCAAATTGAGTACTTCTTTAACCATCGTGACTTTAGGCCTGAACTGATGCATAATATAGATATCGACTTTCAAATAAGGAATTTTATGACTAGTATAACTGTAACATGAACTTTTTAGTAAAATACGGCATCGGGGTTTATTTACTTGTCACCTTGTTCTATAAACTCATGTTTATTTTGCCCGGAGCGGTGATCAATGTTATTTTTCTTGTAGTAATGCTGATAGGGATACTTTGTCTTCCTTTTTACCTAAAAGTTATCTATAGTGGGGAGTCATTAAAAGTTTTTTGGGTATTTCACCTTGTTAATTTGTTAAATTTTGTCCATTTAATGTTGTTCAGCCCAACAGAGTTTAAGGCAATACTTTATTTTTTTACAAAATATGCGTCATTTAATCTGATCATTCTTGGGCTGGTCTATAACGAAGAATTTTATAAAACGGTGATCGTAAAGTACTTTAAATATGTCCTTCTCTTTATGCTGGTCACCGGTGCCTTTCTTGGGAAGTCGGCATTGGATGACGGACGTTTATCCATCGGTTACAATTCGAATGATGTTGGTCTTTTTGGTCTGTTGGGTCTGTTTTCCATCATTACTTTTAACAAGGGTTGGCAAAAGGATAAAAAAGACCTTACGCTTGCGGTTATCTTCTTGTTAGTAAGTTTGCTCTCAGGATCCAAGGCAGCTTTACTAGGTATTGTTGTTGTGGGTTTTTTAAATTGGGGCATCACCTTAAGAAGTGTAGGTATGGCCGCCTTATTTATGTTTTCAATGCTAATAATGACGTTTATAGGGCATAAGACTGCGCTCGATCGCTTGGAAAGTAGTGAGGGTGCTTTTTCATCCAGGGAAGATGTATTTAGAAGTGGGATGCGCACATTTAACGATAGTCCGGTATTTGGCTTCGGTCTGGACAGGTATGGTTGGGCAAACCCAAAGTATTCAAAGGCTGTCGGAGAAACTTTAGGTCCCCATAACACCTATATATCTATCGGCATCATGTATGGTGCGTTTTTTGGGATTATATTCTTATTGATTCTGACTAGATTTTTATGGCGCACTTACAGGAAATCCTATAAAAGCCCGGATCGGTATATCCGATTTGGTTATTACTTTTTATTGCTCATCATGGTCAATGGCTTTTTTGAAACGCTTATTGTGGGAGTGAATGAATTTGTAACGCTGCTTTATTGGTTTTTTATTGGCACTGTATCGCTTAATTATTTCTCTACTCAAAAATTAAATCATGCTGCAGATCATTAATGACATTGCTGAGCTTGAGCAGAAGGAGGAAGTTTTGGGCGAAGCGTACCGAAAGCATAGCTGCCTTTCTTTCTGCAGCCCCGCTTTTTTATTTAATGCTTATCAGGAATTTTTATCCAAAGAACAACGCAATCAGCTTTACTTTGTCATCTACGCTGTCAAAGAGGAAATTGTTGCTTATCTGCCCTTATACATTGATGCTGCCCATACACTTAAATTTATATTCGATCGCCATACCGATTACTGCGGAATTGTTGGGCAACAGCCCGATATTGAATTTTTTAAAGAGTTTGCAAAGCAAATCCTATCCGAGCCAAAAATCAAAAGACTTGATTTTGATAACCTGTTGCCCAATGACGGTTTGTTAAACTATTTGAAGCAGTTTTTTAATAGCGGCATTATTGCTTCCTCTTACAATAACCATTCTTATGTAAGTGCAGAAAAAGACAAGGGTTATTTCGGCACTTTAAAATCCAAATTCAGAAGTGAGTTAAAAAGAGTACAAGGGAAAACTAGTAATTATGCCTTTAAAACCTTTACACATCCTGAAGATTTTCCAGTCCAAAAAATTCAGGACCTCAGGAACCACATGATCCAAAGCGGATTGCGGGATCAATCATTCTTCGATGAACAGTTCATCAGCTTCAGCAAAAAAATGTACGAAGCCGGAGAAATGATCCTGATTTCTAAATGGGACCAAAATGAGCTGTTATCCATCGTCTTCGTATTCAGCAATCAGCATCAAAAATCATTCACTTTCTGGATTACCTTATTTAACGATCGCGTCCAATACATCAACCTTAGCACCTATCTGGATTTTATCAGTCAGATAGAACATCAAGAGCCTTATCGCTTTAGTTTCGGAAGAGGAAATTATGATTTTAAACTCAAATTCCTACCGGTTATAGAAAACCTCTACAACCTGCGCTACAGTAAATCCAAATGGGACTTCTTTTTTGTTAATTTCTATCCCATTAAATTATTTCTAAAGCGACTAATCAGGGAAAAGAAATGAAGGTTCATACCATATTTGTAGAGCCTGCAAATTATACACAGGACCTGATAGAAAACGTGCACCATAAAGTGGGCATCAGTTATTCCTTCCTTTACTCAAATTCTGCTGCTGCGGCATCAGGCCAAATCAGCAGTGCTGCATCGCGTTTTTTTGACCAACACAGCCCATTCAGCAACATGGCTTATCTTTGGAAATGCAGTCGCCAATACAGTCTTATCATCGTTAACGGCTACAACCATCTACCCTTTATTTTCCTGTGGATCTTTGGCTTTTTCAACTCCTGCCATGTTGGGATAGAATCCGATACGCCCTATTATGAGCGTAGGGGCATTAAGGGATTGCTCAAATCCATCTGGCTTAAGCTGGTGTTTTCCTGCCCTCATGTATTAGGCTTTCCTGGAGGTCATGGCAAACACTATGATTTGTTTATAAATTACGGCATGTGCGAAACCCGCATTTTCACCCTGCCCATGATGGTAGATAATGCAAAATATTACAAGCCATTGTCTAATGATATGTCTGATCCTGAGGGGACAATTAAGTTTTTATGTGTAGCCAGGCTGGCACCAGAAAAAAATATCCCCCTGCTTGTTGCCGCTTTTAAAACTTTGCTTGTTTCGTATAAAAATATACAGTTGGATCTTGTTGGCGATGGGCCGCAAGGGGCAGAAATTGAAATGTTAGTAAAAGACATTCCCGAGATCAGCCTACATGGTAAAAAGTTCGGCGCAGAACTGTTGGTGTTCTATAAAAATAACCATGTGCTCATTTTACCCTCTATTTTTGAGCCCTGGGGATTGGTGGTCAACGAGGCCATGGCGGCTGGTATGGCTGTAGTTTGCAGTGATGAGGTTGGTGCTTCCCATGATTTACTCTCCAATACCGATTCCGGCTGGATTTTTGAAAACAACAACCAGCAAGACTTAACAGAAAGCCTGGCAGACATTATAGAACACCCTCATCAAATCTATAGCAATGGCAAAAATGCGCAGGATTTTATGATGCAACACTGGAATTATCATACCTACATAGAAAGTTTAAACAAGATCCTTAATTATGTTAAAAGCCATTAAGTCATTTGTGTATTCAGGAGGTTTGTTGTTGGGTAAATTGCTGTACCATAACCGCAAGAGCAAGGTATTGTACTACCATGATGTGCACCAGGATCAGGAAATAGCCGAAACCCCCATGTCTACGCCAATGCGGCTTTTTGCACAACACGTAGCAATCATCCGCGAAAACGGCTTTGAGATTGTTGATGTAATTACCCAGGCCAAAAATCAAATCCAAATTAGCTTTGACGATGGTTACGCAGGCGTATATAAAAACAGGCATTTCTTCATTCAGCAAGGTTTAAAACCTACCATTTTTCTCATTACTGCCAGTATCGGAACAGAGAAGTACATGACGGTACAGGAAATTAGAAAACTCCAGGCCGAAGGCTTCAGGTTTCAATCCCATACCCACACTCATCCAGACCTCAATCTGCTCAATATCCCACAGCTCCAGCAAGAATTCAGTACCTCCAAAGACCTGCTTGAAAATATATTGGAACAGCCGGTTACGGAAATTTGCTTTCCAAAAGGCTTTTTTAACGATAAAGCGGTAAACACTGCCTTTCAGCAAGGTTACACTGCATTGTATTCCAGCATTCCCGGATACCACCAGGAAAAAAACCAATTTAAGGTACAATACAGAAACCTGGTACAGTTTGCCTCTCCCTTCAACCTTAAATGCATTTTGCTGGGCGGGCTGGATATCTATAAAAAACGTTATACCCAACAGCACTACCATGAACAATAAAGTAATAGTCTATCCCAAGCTCCATTCGCTATACCACTTTATCATTCGTTTTCGGGGTGCTGGTTTAGCCAATTGCCTTTTCATGTATGCCAGGGCCTTGGTATTGGCAGAGCGTCACCATTTAAAAATCATCAATCCCAGCTGGCTGCAGTTCAATATCGGCCCTTACCTGCGCAAAGAAAAAGACAAAAGACATTACAATGGCTTGTTTAAATCCTTTGGCATCCAGGGCTTCAGTAAACACTGGCTCCTGCTCAGCCAAAAAATGCTGCCCGAAGATACCGATCCCGCTAGGGTAAGCAGCGGATTAATTACTGTGCAGGGCTTGGGTAATTATTTTAAAGACTTAACCGGACAGCATACCTTTATTAAAAAACACCTGCTCAGCATTGTCAGCAACAAAACTTTACAGGCCTACCAGCAAGCAGAGCAAGATTTCATTGGCCTGCACATCCGCCTGGGCGATTATGATCCCGCAGGACGTGTATCCATAGATTGGTATTTGCAAGCGATGGCCTTGGTGGCCTCCAGTAGTAAAAAGCCCGTTCGCTTTTTCATCTTTTCAGATGGCTTGCCCGAAGAACTGGAGCCGGTTTTAAATTTTCCTAACACAGTTATGGCTTTCTATGGTAATGCCATTGCAGATATACTTGTACTTTCAAAGGCAAAGTTCATCATTGCCTCCGATTCTACTTTTTCTGCCTGGGGCGCTTACCTGGGTCAGGTGCCTGTTTTATTTTTTAGGAGACATTTTCCTGCGGTGCTGGATAATTCTGAACATGAATGGGTTTATACCGAACAGCCGCTGGAAGAAATAGAACAAGGGATCATCAAAGTGTTAAATGAGCCCTCATGATCCTGATCGACGCTGTATATATCAATATGGGCGGAGGTAAAGTCCTGCTGGATTACCTGATCCAAAGCCTGGAGCGAAGTGGCTTAGCGGTGCATTATTTGTTGGATGAGAGGATACAGGGAAAGCATCCCCACATTGAAAATACCTGTACTTACTTAACTGCAGGCTTAAAAACCAGGCATGTTTTTTACAAAAGCCATCAGGAAAATTTCAGCAGTGTATTGTGTTTTGCCAGCATCCCGCCAACCATCCGGCTTAATGCAAAAGTATATACCTATTTTCATCAGTTGTTGTACCTTAAAGTGCCCAAAAACAGTGGTTTCAAATTTACGCTGATGGCCAGGCTCAAATCAGCCGTATCCCGCCTGCTCAAAGGCAATAGCGATTACTGGCTGGTACAATCCGAAAGTGTAAAAAGCCAATTACAGCATAAATACCAATTAAAAGAGCAGCAATTAAAGGTACTTCCATTTTACCCCGCTGCAACAGCGCTGCCCAATACCACGCGGATTCCCAATAGTTTTACTTACGTAAGTTTGCCTGCCAGTTATAAAAACCACCAGCGCTTGCTGGAGGCATTTCAGCTGTTTTATCATAAAAACAAGACCGGGCAATTGAACCTTACGGTTAACGATCAGTTTCCAGCCTTGCTTCAGCAAATTGCGCAACTTCAGCAACAAGGCGTCCCCATCATCAACCATGGTTTTCTGGCACAAAAAGAGCTTGCCAAATTGTATAGTCAATCTGCTTTTGTCGTCTATCCATCATTGGCCGAAAGTTTTGGCCTTGGACTGGTAGAGGCCCTGGAATATGGCTGTGAAATCATTGCGGCAGATTTGCCTTATGTGCAGGCCATTTGCAAACCCGCCCTTACTTTCAATCCTTTAAATACCCAGGATATGGCCGGGGCTTTTGAACAAGCTACAAAGGGTAAATACCAAAAGAGCAAACAGCTGGTGTTTAACCAAATTGATCAGCTCATAAACTTGTTACAATCTTAAGAGCCTATTTTCAATTTACCTAATTATTTGCCTATGCTTCTTTTTGGTTACAACATCGTTATATGTTCTCGAGGTAGAAGCCCCGCTATCTCCTCGAAAACAAGCCTCGTTTCGCTCAAAATTAAGCTATAACCAATTTCATCATGTAAATTTAAACAGGCTCTGATGCATGCTCCCCAATATTTTGTATTTTTGACCACAAACCCAAATAAATGCCTGATGTAAGTGTAATAGTTTTAACCTTTAATGAAGCCCTGCACATCGAACGCTGCATAGAAAAAATTAAGGGTTTAACGCTAAAAATATTTGTTGTAGATAGTTACTCTACAGATCAGACTGCGCAAATTGCAACAGCAGCAGGTGCATTAGTGGTACAAAATCAATGGCCGGGTAACCAGGCCGCACAATTTAATTGGGCATTAGACAATCTGAATTTAGAAACTGAATGGATTTTGAGGCTGGATGCGGATGAATACCTCACAACAGAACTCATTGAAGAGATTAAAGAAAAGCTTCCTGCATTAAAGGAACCTGTAAATGGTGTTTACTTAGATAGAAAACTGATTTTTATGGGCAGGCAAATCCGGCATGGCGTAGATAAGGTAGAAATCTTAAGACTATTCCGGAGCAATAAAGCGCGTTATGCGGAGAGCTGGATGGATGAACATTTGGTATTGCAGGAGGGGCAGAGCGTAACTTTTAAAGCGAGTTTCCTGGATGACAACCTCAACACCATCGGTCACTGGACCGCTAAACACAACGATTACGCCATCCGGGAGGTCATCAACATTCTTGACAACCGTTTAGGCTTAATCCCGGCAAATACCCATGCTGGCCAGGGGGCCGGTAAAAAGAACTTTTACGCCAAACTACCACTATTTTACCGGTCATTTTTCTATTTCCTGTTGCGGTATGTCTTTAAGCTCGGTTTTCTGGATGGCAGGGAAGGTTTCATCAGGCATTTTTTGCAGGGCTGGTGGTACCGTACACTGGTTGATGCCATGTTGGTAGAAATAGAAAAGGCCTGCGGAAATGATAAATTTAAAATTAAGGCTTACCTTAAAACAAGGTACAGCATAGAATTATAACATATGTTAAAAGATAGAACCTTGTTGATCACGGGTGGTACGGGCTCCTTTGGAAATGCCGTATTAAACCGTTTTTTGCATACAGATCATTTTAAAGAAATCAGGATTTTTAGCAGGGATGAGAAAAAGCAGGATGACATGCGCACCCAGCTTAAAAATGAGAAGCTGAAGTTTTATATTGGTGATGTAAGGGATTACGGCAGTGTAGAGAAAGCCATGCGTGGGGTAGACTATGTTTTCCATGCCGCCGCTTTAAAACAAGTGCCCTCCTGCGAGTTTTTTCCGCTGGAGGCTACCAAGACCAACGTATTCGGTACCCAAAATGTAATAGATGCTGCTGTAGCCAATAACGTGGAAAAGGTAATTTGCCTCAGTACAGATAAAGCCGCTTATCCCATCAATGCCATGGGTATATCAAAAGCTTTGATGGAAAAAGTAGCCATTGCGGCATCCAGAAACATCATTAACGATACCACTACCGTGTGTTTAACCCGTTATGGCAATGTCATGGCTTCCCGGGGTTCGGTAATTCCTTTGTTCTTAAAGCAAATTCAGGAAGGGGCAACCATTACCATTACGGACCCTAAAATGACCCGCTTTTTAATGTCGCTTGACGAGGCCGTAGAACTGGTGCTTTTTGCTTTTGAGCATGGCAACCAGGGCGATCTTTTTGTCAATAAGGCTCCCGCAGGCACCATAGGCGATTTGGCAGAAGCTTTAAAGCAACTGTGCAAAAAAGATACTGAAGTAAAAATCATTGGTACCCGCCATGGCGAAAAATTGTACGAAACCCTGTGCACCCGTGAAGAAATGACCAAAGCACAGGATATGGGCGATTTTTACCGGATCCCGGCCGATAACCGCAACCTCAATTACAACCAGTATTTTACTGAAGGGGAAACCGATATTTCCAGTGTAGAAGATTACCATTCGCACAATACCGAACAGCTGGACGTGGAGGGAATGAAAAAATTATTAAGTACTTTGCCACTCATCCGCAAGGAAGTGTTTGGAGACAATAGTGCCGTACAATACCCAGGATAAATGATTAAAATAGGCATCACCGGACAGTCAGGTTTTATCGGCCAGCACCTTTACAACACCCTTGGATTATACCCGCAAGAGTTTGAACGCATTGAATTTAAGCGCAGCTATTTTGAAGATCAGCAGGCTTTAACCAATTTTGTTGCCCAATGTGATGTCATTGTGCACCTGGCTGCAGTTAATAGGCACAACGATCCCAACCAGATTTACAATACCAACATCAACCTGGTTACAAAACTTATTGATGCCTTAAATTATACCAATAGCAAAGCACATGTACTTTTTTCTTCCTCTTCCCAGGAAGGACTGGATAACCTATACGGGAAAAGTAAAAAAGAAGGCCGGGAAATGCTGGAACAATGGGCCGGTGCAACTGATGCTAAGCTGAGCGGAATGCTCATCCCGAATGTCTTCGGCCCCTTCGGACAGCCTTATTACAATTCATTTGTCGCTACCTTTTGCCATCAGCTTACACACAATGCGCAACCTGTGATCCTAAATGATAGTCTGGTCAAACTCATTTATGTTGGCGATGTGGTCAATCAGATCTTGTTGCTGATCAGGGCAGGAAAGGAAAGTACGCAGCAGGCTGTTTTTGCAACTGAAGAAAAGAAGGTGTCGGAAGTACTGGAACTTTTAGAAACTTACAAAACCCAGTACCTTATGCAAGGCATCATCCCTGCATTAAATTCAAACTTTGAACTCAACCTGTTCAATACCTTTCGGGGATATATTGATCACGGTACGCATTATCCTGTTGCTTATACCAAACATACCGATGAGCGGGGGGCTTTCGTAGAAATCATCCGCTTAAATGCAGGCGGCCAGGTTTCCTTTTCTACAACTGTCCCCGGCATTACCAGGGGCAACCACTACCATACCCGTAAAATAGAACGTTTTGCTGTCATCAAAGGCAAGGCACTGATTCAGTTGCGTAAAATAGGCGGTACCGAAGTACTTAACTTTTACCTGGATGGCAATTCACCTGCCTATGTAGACATGCCCATCTGGTTTACCCATAACATTAAAAACATTGGCGAAGAAGAATTGCTGACCAATTTCTGGATCAACGAGTTTTACGATCCCAATGATCCCGATACTTATTTTGAAACTGTATAATTTTACCACGTTTTTGCCTGATACCTATGAAAGCTAAATTAAAAGTAATGACCGTAGTGGGCACCAGGCCCGAAATCATCCGACTGGCCCGGGTAATGGCTGCTTTAGATGCCTCTGAGGCCATAGAACATGTTATTGTGCATACCGGTCAGAATTACGATTACGAGCTGAACCAAATCTTTTTTGATGACCTTGCCATCCGTAAGCCCGATTTCTTTTTGGATGCCGCGGGTAAAACGGCCACAGAAACGGTAGGTCAAATCCTTATCAAAATAGATCCTTTACTGGAAAGCGAAAAGCCAGATGCTTTTTTAGTACTAGGGGATACCAATTCCTGCCTTTGCGCCATTCCGGCAAAAAAACGCCATATCCCTATTTTCCATATGGAAGCAGGGAACCGTTGCTTCGACCAGCGCGTACCCGAAGAAACCAACCGTAAAATTGTAGACCACATCTCTGATGTGAACCTGACCTATAGTGATATCGCGCGCGAATACCTGTTGAGGGAGGGTTTACCGGCCGATCGCATCATCAAAACCGGCTCGCCCATGTTTGAAGTGCTGAACCATTACCTTCCGCAAATTGAGGCTTCAACGGTGCTGGAACGCTTAAACCTGGAGGCAGAAAAGTATTTCGTGGTTTCCTCCCACCGTGAAGAAAACATCAGCAGCGAAAAAAACTTTAGTCGCCTGATGGAAAGTTTAAACCTCATTGCGGAAAAGTATGGTTATCCCATCATTGTGAGCACGCACCCAAGGACCCGCAACATGATCGAAGCGAAAAAGATAGCCATGCGACCTGAAATCCAGTTTCTTAAACCCATGGGTTTCAACGATTACAATGCTTTGCAAATGAATTCTTATGTAGTACTGTCTGATAGCGGTACGATCTCTGAAGAATCTTCAACCCTCAATTTCCCGGCTTTAAACCTTCGGGATGCCCATGAGCGACCAGAAGCAATGGAAGAAGCTTCCGTTATGATGGTTGGTATGAATCCGGAGCGCATTATGCAGGCCCTGGTACAGTTGCAATATCAAAAGCGAGGAACAGAACGCAACTTTAGGAGAGTAGCCGATTATAGCATGCCTAATGTGTCTGACAAGATGGTCCGCATCATCATCAGTTATGTAGATTACATCAAAAGAGTAGTCTGGTCTGAGTAAAAAATATGAAAAAAAAGATCCTCCTGCATTCCATTGTATTTAGTCCGGATGGCGTTTCTACTGCCTATCTGTACAATGATATTGCCCTGGAATTTGCAGCCAGCGGATATGAAGTGGTGGTGTTAACTACCACACCACATTACAATGTATTGCCCGATGTCCTGGCCACACAGCCGCTTAAAAAGCGTTGGGCAGGTTTGTATTATGAAAGTGACTACCAGGGAATCCGCGTGGTCCATGTCCCTCAAAAGAAATTCAAAAGTAGTTTGTTGCGCATCTTTGGATTTATGTACTGGCATATGTTATCGCTTATCCTGGGCCTGTTGCAAAAAAACATCGCATTGATCCTCTCACCCTCCCCACCGCTTAGCATCGGTCTAATTAATTTGTTGATAGGCAAGCTAAAAGGGGCAAAGGTGGTCTACAATGTGCAGGAAATCTATCCAGACTTCCTCATTAACCAGGGCAGTTTAAAGTTAAAACCAGTCATTAGCCTGCTCAAATCAATGGAGCGAAGGGTTTACAACAGCTCAGATGCCGTTACTACGATAGATGCCGTTTTTTACGATACCATCGCACCTCGTTTCAAAAAGCGTTCTAAATTGCACATCATCCCTAATTTTGTAGATACCTCTTTATTTAAACCTGGTATTTCATCCGAATTAAATCAGGTTTTTTTTCCTGAAAATAATAAGGTTTTGAAAGTGATGTATGCTGGTAACATCGGACATGCGCAAGACTGGGCGCCCTTATTATATCTTGCAAAAGAGCTGATTCAACAAGCCATTGAATTTTGGGTCATTGGCGAAGGGGTGATGAAAGCTTACCTGGAACAGCAAATCAGCATACATAAGCTAACAAATGTGCACCTGGTACCTTACCAGAATAGGGAACAGATGCCTGCACTGATTGCTTATGCCGATCTGCATTTCATTTTCATGTCGCCCGATATGGAAGGACAGGGTTTTCCATCCAAGGTATATACCATTATGGCCTGTGCAAAGCCATTGTTAGTGATGTCGGGCAAAGATACACCGATTCATAATTTTCTGGAACCCGCAGGCTGTGCTTTTCTGGCAGATGCCGGAGCTTTTGCGGAGAATTGTAAACAGCTTTCTGCTTTCCTGCAAATTGCTGCTGCAAATCCAGTACTCCTGCAGGAAATGGGTCAAAAAGGCCACCAGCTCATTGAAGCTACTTATTCCAATACCGCGGTTACCCGTCAATATGTTCAACTCGCTACTCAACTTCTAAACCCGGAACCATGAAAATTGCAGTAACAGGAAGTACAGGTTTTGTGGGACAAAATTTAACGCTTTACTTAAAACGTTTTGGGATAGAAATCCAGGTGATCAGTCGTGCTGAATTACAACACCCAGATGCCAGCTTGTTTGAGGGTTGCGATGCGCTGATCCACCTGGCCGCCAAAGCGCATGACTTAAAAAGGGTTTCCAATCCCGAAGAATACGAAGCGGTTAATTATGTGCTCACAAAAAAATTATATGATGCTTTCCTGTTTTCAAAAGCTTCAAAATTCATCTTTTTAAGTTCCGTTAAAGCTGCCGCTGATACCCTTTCCGGTGTATTAAAAGAAGATAGCTTGCCTAAGCCGCAGACAGCTTACGGCAAATCCAAGTTAAAGGCCGAGACATACCTCGCTGCGCAAAACTTAGCAGAAGGAAAATCTCTGTACATTTTACGTCCCTGTATGATTCACGGTCCGGGTAATAAAGGAAACCTAAACCTGCTGTATCAATTTGTTAAAAAGGGAATTCCATGGCCATTGGCAGCATTTGACAACAAGCGCTCATTTTTAAGCGTAGAAAACCTGTGTTTTGTGATTAAGGAGATCTTGAATCATCCCCATATTCCATCCGGGATTTACAATGTTGCTGATGATGAAGCACTTTCTACTTCCACGGTAGTTTCCATCCTGGCAGCATCTTTACAGCAAGAGCCTAAACTGTGGTTCCTGCCCAAAGGCTTGGTTTGTAAATTGGCAAAATTAGGCGATACCTTAAGGCTGCCCTTAAATACAGAGCGTTTAACAAAACTTACAGAAAGTTACGTGGCAGACAATAGTAAAATCAAACAGGTGCTTCAACAAGATTTGCCTTTAAGTGCCAGGGAAGGTTTAAAGCTTACTGCAAACTCTTTCCATAATTTAAAACACAAATGACCACCGCATTACTCAGCATCATCCTATTGCTCTTTATCGCCGAACTGCTTTATTTTAAAGTGGCAGCGCATTACAACATCATTGATAAACCCAACCACCGCAGTTCGCATACGAAAATTACCATTAGGGGCGGGGGCATCATTTTTGCCCTGGCTATGTTGTTGTATCCGGCCTTTTTTGGTCTGCAGTACGCCTATTTCCTGGCAGGCATGTTCATCATCAGCCTCATCAGTTTCCTGGACGACCTTGATCCAATCAGCAGTAAAATCAGGATTGGTTTCCACCTTATTGCTGTCGGGCTTTTGTTCTGCCAGTTGGATGCCTTTCATCTGCCCTTTTATTTTGTTCTTACTGCCCTGGTCATCAGCATCGGCATCATCAATGCCATCAATTTTATGGATGGCATTAACGGCATTACCGGGGCTTATGCTTTTGTTACCCTCATTAGCCTGTTGTATATTAACGGGCAGGTTATTGAATTTATCAGCAGCAGTTTAATTTACACGGCCCTCGGCGCAATCCTGGTCTTTAATTTTTTTAATTTCAGGAGCCGTGCCCGTTGTTTTGCTGGCGATGTAGGGAGTGTGGGCATTGCATTTGTCCTGATTTTTTTAATCGCTGAGTTGATCCTGGTCAGCGGAAATTTAGGCTATCTCCTATTGCTGGTGATTTATGGGTTAGATACCATAAGTACCATCATTTTCAGGCTGATCCGTAGGGAGCGTATTTTTGAGGCGCACCGTTCCCATTATTACCAATATTTAGCGAACGAACGTAAAATACCCCAATTGTATGTCTCTTCCGGATATGCACTGGTACAATTGCTGGTCAACGCCCTGATTGTATACTATTTTATCAAGGCCTCAATTTTGTTAATGCTCTTTTTACTGGTCTCAACGGCTGTTTTTGTGGGAATCCGGTTTTATATGGAGGGGAAAAACCGTCTTTTAAAAGCTACAGCGTAAATTTATAAGCGGGCATAATTAACCGTCCCGAAATTTTTACACAATCTTGTTGTTGCTTTAATTGATTGGCTATAAGTTGATTATGTGTCGGTGTTGTGAAATTTGGATATAAGTTTGTTACATTAGCATAAAATTTGTTTTAAATTTACCAAATATATATACCCACTTGTTTACAAATATTAATATCGTTCCCCGCTGGATCATCTTTATACTTGATCTCATCATCTGTGGAATGTCATTGTCGCTGGCCTATCTCATCCGGTATAACTTTGACCCTTCAAGGATAGATTATGTAGAATTTAGCCGTAACGTATTAATCGGTACAGGGATCTCTACAATCGTTTTTCTTCAGGTAAAAACCTATTCCGGCATCATCCGTTACACCAGTGCGCAAGACAGCATCCGCATTCTTTTTTCCGTTTGTATCACCAATGGGCTGTTTTTCTTCATCAACATAGGCCTTATCGCATCTGAACATGGACAATACATTTCCAGCAGTATACTGGTAATTAACGGATTGGTTAGTTTTTTATTGCTCATTACCTATCGGGTACTCGTAAAATATTTTTTCATGTACATCAAAAATATTCAGCTGGATACAGTGGGCATTATGATCTACGGCGCAGGAGAAGCCGGTTTAGCCACTAAAAGAACTTTTGACCACGACAATACCATCAATAAAAACATCATTGCTTTTGTAGATGACGACGAACGCAAAATCGGGAAAACGATAGACGGGATTAAAATCCTGGACGCCAAAAACCTGGAACACCTGATTGTGAAACATGAACTCCATGAAATCATTTTTGCTTCATACACCATTCCTGTAGAACGTAAAAATGAGATTGTAGACCTTTGCCTGGAACATGATGTGAAGGTATTAAACATTCCAACGCCGGATGTATGGATCAACGGGACGCTCAAACCAGCACAAATCCAAAACCTAAATATCGAAGACCTGCTCAACAGGAAAGCGATTCAAATCGATATTGAAGGTATCGGCAAACAACTCAAAGATAAACGCATTCTCATTACAGGCGCAGCCGGCTCTATCGGAAGTGAAATTGTACGGCAGCTGACCAAATTTGAAGTAGGCCTCATCATCCTGAATGACCAATCAGAAAGTGCACTGCATGATTTGTATCTGGAACTGAGCGAAAGCGTGAAATGCACAAATTTCCATGCTTACATTGGTGATGTAAGGGATGAAAAAAGGATGGACAATTTGTTTGCCAATTATAAGCCTCATTACGTGTACCATGCTGCGGCTTATAAACATGTGCCGATGATGGAAGATAATCCTTGTGAGGCCATTAAAACCAATGTACTGGGGACTAAAATCATCGCTGATAAGTCTGTTAAATATGGCGTGCAGAAGTTTGTCATGATCTCTACAGATAAAGCAGTAAACCCCACCAATGTAATGGGGGCATCCAAACGCATCGCAGAAATCTATGTGCAATCGCTCAACAATTCCCTGCATTCGGCCGATCAGATTTTTCAAAACGGCCTCAGTTTCATCAATGAAATGGAGGTTAAACCGATTACCCGATTCATCACTACGCGTTTTGGTAATGTATTGGGTTCTAATGGATCGGTGATCCCGAGGTTTAAGCAACAGATTGAAAAGGGTGGGCCCATCACCGTTACCCATCCGGAGATTACCCGTTATTTTATGACCATCCCCGAAGCCTGCCGATTGGTACTGGAAGCTGGATGCATGGGCAAAGGAGGGGAGATTTTCATCTTCGACATGGGTAAATCTGTAAAGATTGTAGAGCTGGCTAAAAAGATGATCAGATTGGCGGGCCTGGTTCCTGTGCAGGACATTAAAATTGAATTTACAGGTTTAAGGCCAGGAGAAAAACTTTACGAAGAGCTGCTGAACGACAATGAAAATACCATGCCTACGCATCATGAAAAAATCATGATCGGTAAAGTGCGTGAATATGTATTTTCGGATGTTTCCAAATCTATAAAAGCGCTGGTTGCTGCAGCTAAGAACAATGACGAGCAGCAGGTAGTTGCCGATATGAAAGTCCTGGTTCAGGAATACATCAGCCAGAACTCCAAATTCGAGAATCTCGATAAAATCCCCGAGGGATTATAATACATTTGTACATGAAGAAAATCTTTGCTTTTTGCTTATCCCTGATGATATGTGCGGGGATAAAGGCGCAGGATGCTACCCCCAATCAGAACCTGCCTTATGCTTTTTCCTTTTATCAAAAGTTTAACAAACAGGTTTACGATCCGAATACCAGGATGCACAGTTCCATCAAAAACTATTATGCAGATGAGCCCCTACTGGCGGCCCGTTACGGAGAATTGATGAACCTCGGAGTAGACAGTCTGCAAAAAAGAAGCTGGTTGCGGCGTAAATTGACCGATGAACATCTGCTCAATTTCAAGGCAGAGGACTATACCATTTATGCCGATTTCCTGCCAGACTTCCAGATCGGTAACGAGTTTGAGGAAGGTAAAAACATCTGGAAAAATACAAGAGGTTATCAGGTTGGTGGTACGGTGGGTAAGACGTTTTCCTTTTATACCAACGGTTATGAAAATCAGGCAGTATTTGCCAATTACCTCACAGAATTTATCAATACCAACCAGGTGGTGCCCAGTGAAATGTCGGGCAAGTTTGAAAATGAGACCAAAGACTGGTCGTATGTTACAGCAAATGTATCTTATACGCCTAATAAATACCTCAACTTTACGTTGGCCTACGATAAAAACTTCATAGGTGATGGTTATCGTTCCATGTTGCTGTCGGATGTTGCGGCCAATCATTCCTTTTTCCGGATGCGTGCTAACCTTGGCAATGTGCAATATCAGACTATTTTTAGCTACATGCTGGATAATGGGGCAGAGCGTTTGACTGCAGACCGTCGATTAGGTGCTAGAGGGAAATGGAATGCCATGCATTACATTGACTGGAATGTTAGCAATCGTTTCTCTTTAGGATTTTTTCAGGCCGTAACCTGGTCAGATGTGGAAAAAGAAGGCAAGCGGGGATTTGATTTTAACTACATCCATCCTTTTGTGTTTTTAAGGCCAATAGAAGGTGCAAACGGAAATTCTCCTGATAAAATGCGTTTGGGATTGAATACAAAATATGAGTTGTCGGCAAAAACTGTAGCCTATGGTCAGTTTATGTTTGACGAATTTACCGCAAGTGAGGCTTTTAGTAATAAAGGCTATTGGGCAAATAAATGGTCGGCTCAATTGGGAATCCGTGGATCGGATTTGTTTAAAACTGAGGCTTTAAATTACTTGGTGGAGTTTAATACTGCCAGACCTTATACTTACGCCCATTACGACAGGATTACAAGTTACACCGGGATGAGCCAACCCTTGGCACATCCTATGGGCGCTAATTTCAGGGAGTTCCTTGGCATACTTAATTACAGCTACAAACGCTTTGATTTTCAATTGCAAGGTAGCTATGCACAATACGGGCTTGATCCTGCGGGTTTAAATTATGGCAAGAATATCCTGCTTAGTTATGATGTACATGTGTCAGATTACGGCAATACGATAGCCCAGGGCATCAAAACCAATTTGTATTTTGGCGAAGCCAAAGCTTCTTATCTGCTCAATCCAAAGTATAACCTTCGCATCGAGTTAGGCGGTGTCTACAGACAAGAGAAGAATGAATTGGGTAGCAAGAATACGCAAATCGTCAACATCGGCTTGAGGAGTACCTTCCGGAATTTATATCAGGATTTTTAACAGCTAATGGACACATAAAAAAAGCGGCTCCTTTTGGGAAGCCGCTTTTTTTATGTGTTTATAAACTTAGTTCGCTGTAATTACTACAGGGTTCAATTGTCTTGGCACGCCATCAGGGCCAGTAGCAATGATGTTGTCAAAGATCACCCTGGTACCCGGTGTAATGGTTGCCATAGCAGCTTTCATAGCGCCGTTCAATGAATTTCCGCTGGCGGAAAGTAACATTGGGTCGGCCCTTGGTTTGGCGATGATCAAACTAAAACGGGTGATGGTAAATTTAGCATCAAAGTCAAAGTTCTCCAGTTGAGCAAAGATCTTGTCCTGCGCTTTCAAGGCCACAGTGGCTACAGAACCACCGTTCTTGCCAGAAAACTTCGCTGTAGGGTCAGGAATGCGTTTCACCCTGAATTCAGAGGTGCCCACATTAGCCGTTTTTCCCGGAGCTACTTCCGCAGAGATGTTGATTTTTACGGTTCCTACAGAACTTACTTTTACGTTGTACTTTCCATTGGCTCCGGAAATGCTTCCGCCGCTCATGGTTACACGTAATTTATCTGAAGGAATACCAGGTGCAGAAAGTGATACCGGGTTGGTTACGCCAATATAAAATACGTTCATCTTATCAGGTGATACTACTGCAGATGGACGAGATACCTGATATTTTTGCTCCGGAGTACGGTATTGTTTTATCGAACCATCGGTCTGTTTCACACTTACCGATCCTACCCAGGTAAATACACCCTCACGAGTAGTATTCACGGTGTAAGTACCTTTTCCCTGTTTAACGCTCAGCGACTGTCCACCAACCGAAATGCTCGGGCTGGATTTAGAGTCATAAGCCGTTAAAAATACCTCAGCGGTATAAGGTTGTCCCTGGATCAGGTAAGAAGAAGGTGCTACAGCTACTGCTGCAAACTGGTCAAGGTTTACAACTGCCTGGTCCATTTTACCCAGGATGCGTTTTACCACATCAGATTCAGCGTTTTTCAAATCCGCCTGCACTTTAGTCAAAATTGCCATTGCCGCAGTTAGCGGGGTGCCTTCACCAAAATTAATGTCAACCCATTTTTTCTTGCCATTAAGCGACTTTTCCGAGTCCTTAGCCATCAGCGTAAAGGATACGTTTTTATTGTTGCTCTGGTCAAGCAGGGCCAATAACTTATCATGTGTAGTGTTGATGCGTTGTTGCAATTCTTCCGCTTTTTTCTCGTTGATCATCAGGCCTTGCGCAATGTCAAGGTTCCCGCGTTCTACAAGATCTCCGGTTTCAGGATCATAACCACCACCACGGGTTTCCAGTTCCTTTTTAAGGGATGCTACATAAGTCTCCAGTTCTGCCGCCAGTGTACGTGCCTGTTTGGCTTTATCGTAAAGCGGTTTTGCCCTTTCAGGCGATTCTTTAAGTTTGGTTGCTTCAAACGAAGAAAACATCTGGTCTACAGAGTTGGTTACATTCGTTGTTGATACTTCCAAACTATTGGTAATGGTACGGAAAGCATCCAGGATACTGTCCGATACATTGAGGGCAAGCATAGCTAACAATACCAAATACATGATATTGATCATCTTCTGCCGCGTCGTTTCTTTTCCTCCAGCCATTTTTAGATATCAAATATAATTAGGTGAAAAATTAAACTTTTGGCTGGTTCATGGCCACCAACATGTTGCCATAAATTGCATTCAGAGAAGAAAGGTTTTTGCTTAGTTTGCCAACTTCCTCTTTAAATTTCTGAGAATCCTCGATAGAACCAGAAAAATTGTCCATGGTAGTAGCTAAGCTGCCATAAAATTTGTTCATTGCTTTTAAGTGTGCGCTTGAATCTTGTAATTCCAATTCGTACACCGCATTTAAAGAAGAAAGGTTTTTAGCCAGGTTATTTACCTGCTCATGGTAAGCTTTATTGCCAGAATCACTTGAAGCCAATTCCGTTAAGCTTGCCGAAGCTTTTTCGAAAGTTACAGACAATTTATCATAACTGGTTGTTGCTTGTTTCATTTTCTCAGTCAATTGGTTAGTAGTTACCGAAACATCAGAGATATTGCTGATGGCAGTTACCTTGTCACCAAAGTTACGCAAACCAGAACCCAGGCTTTCAATCAGTTCAGGGCCAATTTTAGTGCTCAGCATTTGGTCTAAAGCAGCAGTAACCGGAGGAGCAGCTGCAACAGCAACGGCACGTTTTTGCGCTACCGGGCCATCATAGTCATCGGCCAATTCAGGATAAACACGCTCCCATGCAGGATCCTGTGCTGGCGGTACAAAACCAGTGATAAAGAAGAGTAGAGCTTCTACACCCAGTCCAAGACCGATCATGTAATTTCCCCAAACCCCACCTAAGTGAAGAATTTTAAATAAGGCACCGAGAATAACGACACTGGCACCAAAGGAAATGGCCATGTGTAACAAGTTGGAGGATGATTTTTTTGCCATAATAAGCGTGTTTGTTTTTTATTTTTTTGTTTGATTTGATTTAAAAATTGTAGCTGATAGCAGCATGCAGGTCAAGACCTTTAACAATAACAGCAGGGAATTTATCGACTTCTGGTTTTTGAATGGCACCGTTAGGCTTACTAATTTGTTCTTTGCTATGTGCAAAGTAATAGCCCGCATTTAAAGAAAGCCCCAAACGTTCACCCAATACCAGATTTGCTAATCCAGTTCCTAGATAAGGAGCTTGGTTAAAATAGATAACATATTGTGGTACCTCACCATTTCTAAAGGCTTTTTTGTAGTTGCTCAGTTCGTTTTTAAAGAAATAACCAGCACCAACAGTCACAAACCATTTGCTGGCAAATTCACTTTCCCTTCCATAAAGGGGTTGCCAGTCTACCATGAAGGTTACTCCTGCACGGTTGAATTCATATTTTGGAGAATTGGCACTGCCTCCCGGCTTTCCTAATTTAATAGGGGGAAAGACAGTCGCTCCCGCTCTTAGGTTAAAAGTCTGGCCAACAGGATAACTTCCTTCCACTCCGATCCCGTAAGAACCTAGTGTCAAACCAACCGATCTGTGGAAAGCAGAGTATTCTTTCAGCATCTGCGCATTACTTATAGTTGTACTTGCAAGTACTATACCTGCAATAAGAACAAGAGTTTTTAAAGTCTTCATAGGGAATGAGCTTGATTAGTTGGTAACTGGAGTTGATTTAGGTGCAACGGGAGTACTCTCTTTTTTAACCGCTTTCTCTTTTGGCAACTTTGCTGCTTTAGGTGCTTTCGCTGCCTTTGGTTTTTTCTCTTTCTTTTTGTCGGCTTTCAGCAAATCTGCCTCTGTAACCAGGTCCTTTTCTTTCACACCTTTTGGGTTTTTCCAAAGGTCATCGTTCATTTTTTTCAGTTTCAATTCTGAAGCCTGAGAGCTGATGCTATCCTGTGTACTTGGGTTATTGCCTTCACGAATAATTTTGCTGGCAAATTTGCGCTGCAAAAAGATATCGTCCATACTCATGTCAAAGAGGTTGCGCTCTACATCAGAAATGTCCATTTTAACCATCGTGTATCGTACTTGCGGATAATATAACCAGAAAGCTGGGGTAGCGCCAACTGATGCGGCAAGTTCAGCGTTTGAAGTAATGTCCATCAATGGTGCAAGACCAACAATGCGGGTTTCCATTTTTCCTCTTTGTTTATCCAAAAAGATGTCTTCCTTAATTCTGAATTTGGTGATTTTTTCCGGATTAAATTCGTTTAAGGTCATTGTACCACCAATCTGGTTTCCTTCGTTATCGAATTTTGGTACCATTACACTGTCAGTAAAACGCGCCATGCCTTCTTTAGCACTTAGTTTTTTCTTAAAAGAGTCATCGGTTGCATCATATACTGTCAGTTTCCCAGCGGCGATGTCTTTCATGATGGCCTCAATTAAAGTTGCGCCCGGTGTAGCGAAGATCGCATTTTGTTTATCCGTCAAATCAATATCGCGGTACACCCTTTTGTAAAAGCGGATGTTCGATTGTTTGATCACCGGCATTGGAAAAGGCTTGGCATTGTCGTATACTGTAGAATGGCTGTATCCATCAACCAATGGAATACTATCTGTGGCATAAGTACCTGGAGGAACAGAATCTACCTGGGCCGTAGCATTAAGGCTAATGACACCAAGTAGTACTATAAGGAGGGAAGTAAAATTTTTCATATAAATTATATTAGCTGTTAAAATTGGTCCGGGATAATTGGACGTTATTATTTCGCTTTTAATTGCGGGCTGTTCATTTCAATTGCAGCCATCGCACATCTAAAGCCGATATAAGAGTGGCCATTAAATTGAGATTCATAATTCCTTGCATCTGCATTTAACAAACTTCCAGGATCTTTCCAGGATCCACCTCTGATTACTTTACGTGTAAGGGCTTCAGCATCGTTATTGTCTGCGTCCAGTAATAGTACCGGATTTAAGTCATTGATAAAGAAAGAAGAAGAAGGGCTATAAGCATCCAAAGTCCATTCTGATACGTTTCCAAACATATTGTACAAGCCAAATCCGTTGGGTGAATAAGAAGTTACCGGAACGGTAAAGGTAGAACCGTCTTTCGAGTATGAACCTTCGCCTTGCTTAAAGTTAATGGCCAGCAATTGTTTCTTGGTTTTTTTATCCGTTTTGGTTAGGTTCATTGCTGATGTATCTAAACTATTGTCAGAACCTACTGCTGCGCGCTGCCATTGAGCTTCAGAAGGAAGACTATAAGCCAGGTTAAAGCCTCTTAAATAAGGGTTTTTATTGGCCATTGCGGTCATTTCTTTACCTTTCCAATCTGTATAAGCACGTGCCTGTTTCCAGTTTACACCAACTACAGGATTAGTTTTAAAAGCTTTATGTGTTAAGTAGTTGCGGTCATATAATGACATTTGCGCATTCGGGAAATCTTTAGACCAGATGTCTGTTTCCGGCATTACGCTCACAGTATCAGTAACGTACTGGCCGTCTTTAGCCCCACCTTTTCTCATATAGCTAAATCTGTACTTTACTTTGTCAGGATTCAGGATTTTAGCACCATTGCGGTCGATAAACATTGCTGCGATTTTACCCTGAATTCCGTTTTTGTTACTTTTCCATAAAGGAGAATTGGAATCTACCTTGCTCCAGTCAATTCTTTTTGCAGGAGTGATGGTGCTCACTGTAGTTACAGTTGGTGTCGTGTTCGTTTTTGCAGAAATTTTAGGTGCCCCTTTTTCTTTGATAAAGAATTTTTCATCTTTCAAATAGTCCGTAATCGCTACCGAATCCGCCACCCAGTTGATGAACTTGCTGTATTCTTCGTTAGTTACTTCTGTTTTGTCGATGTAAAAAGCACTAACGCTGTACATCTTTCCTTTTCCGGCGCTATCGGCTGGGTTGTTGTAAGTTATGGTTCCGGAGGGAATATAAACCATACCTGGAGGAGCAGTTAATCCATTGCTGCCTGCAGTTTGAAAGGCGCTACGGGTTTTGCAGGCGGAGAATGCGGTGGCTACCATAAGCCCCATAGCCAGCTTTGTCTTAAAGTTGACGGTTCGACCGCCCTCTTTCTTAGTTTCGATCTTTTTAATCATTGCAGGAAATGTAATAATTCGTGAATTATTCTTCTAAATTTTCTAGTTTGTGAAAGCCCTATCCCTAGTACAAGCCAATACCATACCAGTATCGCCTCAAGATTTTCTTTCGGGACGAAAATGCGAATAATAATTGAGAAACAGAAGAAAAATGCTTCTGTTGTATACGAAATTTATTTAAAAATCCTATTTTGGATCAAAATTGTTTCATAAAAATGGCAATTCGGTGGTTTATATTATGTTAACATCAGCAAAGTGTTAAGTTTAAGATTTATTTGCCTTGCTGATCATTTTTTAAAGCTTCGTGTCAATTTTTGGTGGAATAGTGTATAGATTGGTGGTCATTTGTCAAATTTCCTGAACATTTTCACGTTTTAATCCAACCTTTATCCAGATATATCGATTTGTTACACATTTAGGGCACCAATAAACACGTAAAGGAATAAAAGGACATAACTGTTTGAGCAGAAATGGTCTGGGTACCTGGTAGTGGAATGTTGTACTACAGCGTTTGCATTTATAGTCCTTATAGCTCATTAAAAATGATTAATTTAATATTTGGCTCTTGTTAATACGTATATGTAACCAATAAAGTTTTGCCGACTTATTGATTGGAGCAAAAATATCTTCCTAAGACTGAATTGCCTACGTTCATTTTGTTCTTTTTATCCTTGCCGCACTAAATGTTACCTAGAGTATAATGTGTATTTTGTATTCAAATCCTAAAAACTATATGTACCTTAAGCCCAATTTCTCCTAGTAGAGGGATGCAGGGCGCTAATGATTTACATGAAATTGTTAAAAAAGGAATTTTATAACATAGATCTTCAGATTCTCCTTTTGGTTTGTCTGTTGTTTAGCTCTTATCATGCGATGAAACGTGTTGACCAGCGTGAAAAATGGGTTAAACATGGGAATGAAGTACTCATTCACACCAGTAGATTGCTCTTTAATAGTGGTCAGAGCGCTATGCATGCGCGTTATTATATGCTTACCAGTCGTCCAGAAAGTTTATCGGCAGTTAAAAAGTCAGATCAGGCCACTTTAAAAGAATTGGATACGGTAAAGTTTTTAACCCGAGATAATGCAGAAATCAATTATTTACTGGATTCCATCTCATTATATGTACAGCGGCGAATTGAGTACTCCAGGCGGCTGATCCGTACTACTGAAACGCAGGGAATGCTCGCAGGAATCCAAATCGTTCGTTCGGGCCAAGGCAGGTACAACGCAGAGCAATGTAGTCGTTATGTAAACCTGGTGGAACAAAATGAAAGTGATTTAATGGAATTGCGTAAAGCAGATTCTGCTGACGCAACTTTCCTGATGAACATATGCTTTGCCGTTACGGGCGCTTTTATTTTAACTATGGTGGTGATGCTGTTGCTGCGTTTTAAATCTGAAGCAAAAAGCCGTAACAATTTATATTTAGAGCGTGAACAAATCATTACCGATCTGGTACGAAGAAATGCGGTATTGGAGAAATTCCGATATTTTGTATCGCATAACCTGCGTGTGCCCGTAGCGAATATCATCGGCTTAACAGATTTGCTAAATGACCTGCCTCCAGATCAGCAGGAAGAAATCATTTGCAAGCTAAATAGCGCTGCTGGTAACCTTGATCAAATGGTGAAAGATTTGATGTCCGCCCTCGAAGTAAAAGAGTAGTTCCCTGTCATCTCGAGCGAGCATAGCGACGAGAGATCTAGCTATAGCCTTTCTATTTCCTCGACTGCAAGTCCTGTGGCATTTGCAATATCTATATCTGCCAGGCCTAGCATTTTCAAATTGCGGGCAACCTCTACTGCCTTCTCGTTTTTTGCAGCATCAAGCTCCTTCTTTTGCGCCATTTCGGTGGCCAGCATGGCCTCTTCGGCAGTAATGCCCGGATCTTCCTCCAAAATGGGTGTTGATGTATCGCTAAATATTGTTCCGGGAACCTTTAAGCCAGCGTGTGAAGCCCATTTATAAAGTTCTTTTCCCATGTCTTTTTCTGGAAATTCACCAGGATTTACAATCGCACCACAGATTCCAGATGGGGCAAACTTTTCAGAATTGATGGGTGTCTTGATGTCATTACGCAGGTAATAATAATTCAAACCCAAAGCGACTACACATACTGTGCCCTTAGGTGCTTCAAAAATAATTTCCTGAGCAGGTAAAATACTCTTCTCATTGCTCACCGCATTAAGTTCCCTGTGCCTGCTAAGCTCACGGCCAGTTGCCGGCGAAAACCAAAACACGCTGATTCTGGGTACACAGTAGTTGGCTCTTGCTGGAAAATTAAATTGTACAGGAATGGCAATATCCGGGATACGGATGCGCAAGGCATCGTCTTCTATGCTGAGCTTTATGTTAACGAAGAAACTATCTGTTAATTTTGACTTTTCATTGAATGCAAAACCAATAAGGCGATTAAAGCTGTCGGGATAAAAGGTATGTGTATTGGCAGGTTTATCAAAACAACTATCAAGGATGCTTCTTACTGTAGTGGTGAATCGGTTAACCATAGTGCCATCCTTGTGCGAGTAAGATGGCCGGAAGCCCTGTCGCATTCTGCCTGCAATGGTGCTGGCGATTCCAAAGCGGGTGGCGCTTTTTTTGGTTTCTATAGTTTGTTTTACGCGTTTAGCTTTTGATTGTGCAATCATTCTTTTGCGGTACTTTCTCCAAATGACGTCACCAATTGCTCCTGTATATTCTTTTCCTTTTCTTATAGCCATGTATTAATAGTTTTTTCTCGGCTTAAGATACTCAAAAATTGTTTGATGTTACGTATTTAGGAATATTTATTTTAACCACTACCCATACTGACCAGAAATGTGCGCATCATTGAACCAGCATGATAGCGGGAAGAGTCCAGGTTTTTTCTAGAAAAAAGGTGGACTCATGGTGGACTCATCGTGGAAACATGGTGGAGTCATTTCGAGTATGTATGGGACATGGCTCGGGCCTGTTCCGTCCTAATATAGCTATACAATCCGATGTTGGCACAAAGATAAGAATAGTTTATCATTGTCGTCTCGCCGAAAGGAATGGCTGCCCTTTAAAGTAGATCTACTGTTATCTCTAGCGGTTGGCCCCGTCGTCTCGAGCGAGCATAGCGACGAGAACCGAGCTTGCGAGCTCAATGAGGCAAAAAATAACTAGATCTACGAATTAGATCTGATAAGAAAAGGTACGTTCCACGTTAAAAAATCCTTAAATTATTAAAAACTCCAAAAAATCCCAGATCATTTTGCTATTTTCGTCGTGTTCTTTCAAGCGCTTCCTATGAAAAACGTATTGTTAGTTATAAATCCATTAGAAACGATAGATGTTTTCATTTTTTAGAAAAAAGTCCAAGGTATATGACATAGAATGGCTGGGTGTAGATATGCACTCTCACTTATTGCCAGGGATAGATGACGGCTCTCCTGATACTGATACATCTGTAGGCTTCATAAATGGCTTAAAGGATCTTGGATTTACTAAATTTCTTTGTACTCCTCATATTTTCACGGAACTATATCCAAATACGAGGGAAACGATTGAGCCAGCGCTGAAAAAACTTAAAGAGGGCCTAAAAAATGCTAATCTAGCAGTAACGTTGGGTGCAGGGGCAGAGTACATGGTTGATGAAACATTTAAAATAACGGATAATCTCATGGCTTTGCCGGGTAATTATGTATTGATTGAGATGTCCTACCTGAATGAGTCACCCAATATCGAACAAGTGATTTTTGATTTGCATATTAAAGGTTATCATGTGATATTAGCTCATCCTGAACGGTATAATTTTTACCATCATGATTATAAGAAATTTCACCGATTCAAAGATATGGGTGTATTGTTTCAACTCAACTTACTTTCTGTGATGGGATACTATGGCAAGGAGGTGAAAAAAACCGCAGAATATTTATTAGAAAAAAAGTGTTACGATTTAGCGGCCACAGATTTGCACCATGATAAACATTTAGAGGTTTTGACGCATGCCGTGGTTAGCGGCATACTCTATCAAAAAATTGGAGAATATCCATTTAAGAATAAAGAACTGTTTGCGCATTGATAGATGATAAAAATGGCCTGTTTCTGTAATAAAAAAGTTAAGTTTACACCAAAATTCATCTTTTCTACCTAAAAAGCATTGAATACATTATGAATAAATTATACGTTAAAAGCTCAATTATCCTCTCCTTTTTAATTTGCGGATATGTATGCCTGTTATCCTCTTGTGGAACTCCCATGAAGGCAGTTTATTTTTCGGATTTAGACTCTACTCAGGTTAGACAATTGAATGCATCTGAATTTAAAGAGCCAGTCATACAGACTGATGATATTTTGAGCATCAACATACAAACCATTGATTTTGCCTCTTCATCCGCACTTAACCAGGCACCTGTTTTTTCAGGAGGCGGAGCTACTGGTGCTGGCACATTGCCTGTAAGTGGTTTTTTAGTCGATAAATCAGGAAATGTAGAAATGCCTATGTTAGGAATTATTAAGCTTTCTGGTCTTACAACAACTGCCGCTAAGGAATTAATTAGATCAAAAGCGGCTAAATATTATAAAGATCCAACAGTGCAGGTACGCTTTGCGAATTATAAAATTACAGTTTTAGGCGAGGTAGTTAAGCCTGCTACTTATACCGTTCCAAATGAAAAAGTAACTGTTTTGGATGCTATTTCCATGGCAGGGGATTTAACTATTTTTGGCAAAAGGGAGAATGTACTCCTTATCCGTGACAATGGGAATAAAAAGGAAATGATTCGGTTAGATTTGACTTCTTCAAATCTGATAGGTTCACCATATTTTTATTTAAAGCAAAATGATGTGTTGTATGTTGAACCTACAAAAGCAAAAATTGCAGCAAATAATGCCCCTCGCAACCAAATGATTACAATTGGAATCTCAGTTGTAGCACTACTTATCACTATAATTAGCAGATTTTAATAGATCATCTTATGATTAACAATAATACCCTTCAAGAGGATGCATTCGAAGAAAAGAGCCAAATTGACTTTAAACTCCTTACCTATAAAATTGTTAGCAATTGGTACTGGTTTGTCATATCAGTTGTAGTTTGTCTTTTATTGTCTTCATTTTATTTAAGATATACTTCTCCAATTTATAAAACGAATGCTAAAATTTCAATAACTAGCGAACAAACGACGGCTGGAGGAGAGAATGCAGCATTGGCAAAGGCTATTGGCGGACAGCTTGGAACAATGAGTGATGTAGCGGGCGAAGCTGAAATACTTAAAACCCGTTTGTTAATGGATAAGGTGGTAAGGGAGTTAAACCTGAATGTCAATTATTATCACAATGGAAAAATACGTACAACGGAGCTATATAAATCGGCCCCTTTCGTGCTTAAAGTACTTGATGCGGCTGCCAATTCCCAGTTTGTCACCTTAAATGTTAGGTTTAATGGAAATCAAATTACGTTGTCTAAAGAGGGTTATAAAAAACAAGTGAACTTCTATCAGCCATTCCTGGTTCCAGGTCTTGGTAAAGTACAAATAGAAAAAGGAATAGGGGTTTCGTTAGCAGATGAAAATTATAGTGTTAGCATCGCTCCGATTTCTCAAACTGTTGCTAACTCTATGCGTAGATTGGAGGTTTCAATAGTAAAACAATTGGATATACTTGCCTTAGATTTTACTTCCGAATCTCCTAAAAAATCTGAAGACGTACTTAACAAGCTAATTGAGGTATATATCAAAGGTAATCTTATTGATAAAAATAAAATTGCTGACAGTACAATCGCATTCATTGAAAATAGATTGTTATACGTAGGACGGGAACTGGGAGATATTGAAGGAAATGTTCAAAGTTTTAAGCAAACAAATAAGCTTGCAGATATGTCAGCACAGTCTTCTATTTTGGTCAATTCCACAAATCAGTACACAGAAGAATTGACAAAAATAGAAACTCAGATTAGCATATTAAATGCAGTTGAAAAGTTTCTAAATGATGCGCAAAAAAATCAGAGAATTGTTCCTAATGGTGCATTGCTTGATGATCCAGGTTTTGCCAGTTTGGTTGATCGCTACAATACTATAGTCTTGGAAAAGGAAAAGAGTAGCTTAAGCCAAACAGAGGACAATCCTTATATGCAAAATTTGAATACTCAGATAGCAGGAGCCAGAGCAGATATGTTTTCAAGTCTGAAAGGCCTAAGAAGATCTTTAATCATTTCAAGAGACAAAGTTTTATCAAGGTCAAATATCGTAGCAGGTCAAATTAGAGATGTTCCTCAGGTTGAAAGAACCTACCTTGATTTAGCAAGGCAACAACAAATTAAGCAAGAGTTGTACGTATTTTTAATGCAAAAGCGGGAAGAAACGGCGATATCAAAAACTTCCAATATTTCTAATTGCAAGATTATTGAACCTCCTGTAACTTCTGGTGTAATCAGTCCTGTGAAGAACAACGTGCTGAGTTACGGATTTTTATTAGGGCTACTTATTCCTTTTGGGATTATTTTTTTAAAGGATAGATTTAATACCAGGATTATTTCAAGAGACCAGATTTTAGGACTTACTCAAGTTCCAATTATTGGAGAGATTGGAAATAATGATACTGATAATGGGGTTATAGCGATTACCAAGGGCTCCAGAACACCAGTTTCTGAACAGTTTAGGTCATTAAGAACTAACCTTTCGTTTTTCCTAAAGGAAGGACAAAAGAATATTTTGCTAACATCCAGTATGTCTGGAGAGGGTAAATCATTCGTGTCGTTGAATTTAGCAACCGCTCTGGCAATTTCCGGTAAGAAGGTAATTGTACTGGAGATGGATCTACGTAAGCCAAATTTATCCAGTAAATTGAATTTGAAAAACAATTTTGGTTTTACTAATTACATTATTTCAAACGACGTAACAATCGACGATATCATAAAACCTTCAGGAACAAATGAAAATCTATTCATTATAAGTTCTGGAAATATTCCTCCAAATCCAGCAGAGATCATTTTGAATGAAAGGACCGCATTATTGATGGAAGAGTTAAAAAGGAATTTTGATTTTATTATTGTAGATGCTCCGCCAATAGGAATGGTTACCGATGCTCAGCTGTTAAGTAAGTTTGCAGATTTAACATTATATGTAGTCAGACAGGCCTATACATATAAAAATCAGCTTGGAATTGCTCAGGAAATATATACCAATCAGAAGATTAAGCAAATTGCAATATTAGTGAACGACCTGCGAAATGATTCTGGTTATGGCTACGGTTATGGCTACGGTTACGGCTATGGCGCAGGCTATGGTTATGGATATTACTATGGTATAGAGGCGAAGAAAAAGGAAAGTTTTCTGGAGCGGATATTTAAAAGAAAGAAATAAAATTTAGATCGGCACCACTATTAACAAATTTAAACAGTACTCTAATTATGCAGAAGGAAATTAAACAAACGATATTTGGCTATTACCAATTCTTTTATCGAATTATGGGTAATAAATTGCTATTTACGATGTTTTTGGGATTGGCAGTTAGTTTTCTGGATGGTATCGGATTGGCGTTATTTATTCCTTTGCTTCAGTTTATTGACAATGCCAAATCAGTATCAAAAGAGTCTTTAGGAGGGTTACATTATATCATTGATCTGTTTGAAGGACTTAACGTACCGTTAAATATATATTCTGTATTGGTTCTGATGGTGTCACTTTTTTCATTAAAGGGTCTTCTTAATTATTTCCAGTTAATGCAACAGGTTTCTCTACGCCAAATCTTTATGGTTAAGCTAAGAAACGAACAAACAGAAGATTTGCAGAATTTAAAATACTCTGGATTTCTTGGCTTGGATGCAGGTAAGATTCAGAATACATTGACCACAGAAGTTGCTAAAGTGATAGAAGCTATGATCAACTTTCTTGGAAGCTTTAAGGGGATGGTGATGCTGTTTAGTTATTTAGTGCTGGCATTCCTGTCGAACTGGCAATTTGCGCTGTTAGTTGCTGTTGGTGGGTTGTTGTCAAATCTTGTGTTTCGTGGGATATTCAGGTCTGTTAAGAAGTCTTCTGTAGAAGTATCGCATAAAGGACATATTTTTAATGCATATATCATTCAGGCGGTCCACTCATTCAAATACCTTAAAGCGACAAATTACTATAGGATATTTGCGCTGAAACTAAAAGATATTATTAAACAAATGGAGCAGGTTAACCGAAAAATCGGTTATAACCAGGCCATAACATCAAGTGTTAGAGAACCCTTTATTATTTTTATTGTTGCCGTAGTCATCATTCTTCAAATTAAACTTTTGGGTAGTAATTTAGGTTCCATTATTTTAAGTATTTTACTTTTTTATAGAGCTTTAGTTAGCTTAATGGCGGTGCAAACCTCTTGGCAAACATTTATTCAGAATGTTGGGGCCCTGTATTCATTGGAGGATTTAAGATATCAAATGCTGGAGCATAAAGAGCATCAGTCTGAAACTAGTTTAGATAAATTTGAGCAGGAAATTTCCATGAACAATCTTGATTTCTCTTATGGGAGCAATCAGGTGCTAAAGAAGGTTAATATCAAAATTCCAAAAAACAAAACCATTGCCTTAGTAGGAGAAAGTGGTTCTGGAAAAACTACGCTGGCCAATTTAATTACCGGATTGATTGAACCTATTGACGGAGAAATTCTTATTGATGGAGTTTCTTTATTTAACTATAATTTGGATAGTTATAGAAGCAGGATTGGTTATATTTCTCAGGAAGCTGTAATTTTTACAGATGATATTTTTAATAATATAACTTTTTGGGCAGAGCCTACAGAAGAAAATTTAAAAAGGTTCTGGACTGTAATAGAACAAACCAGCTTGACCGGATTTATTGAAGGGCTAGAGCATAAAGAAAAAACCCAGCTAGGCGATAATGGTATTTTGATTTCAGGAGGGCAGAAGCAGCGGATATCTATTGCCAGGGAATTGTATAAAGAAGCGGATATATTGATTTTTGATGAAGCTACCTCGGCCCTGGATTCGGAAACAGAACGCTATATTCAAGACAATATTGAAAAATTACATGGACAATATACTATGGTTATCATCGCTCACCGATTGTCTACAATTAAAAATGCTGACATCATTTATTTGTTGGAAAGTGGAGTCGTTACAGGAAGCGGTAATTTCAATGAAATGATAGATATCTCGCCGAGATTTAAGAAGATGGTTTCTTTACAAGAGTTTTAATAATATTAGGAATGAAAACGAATTTAACAGCGAAAATTATTGGTGGTCAAGTACCAAATGGAAAAGTTAGGGTTAGTGGGGCTAAGAATGCCAGTACACGACTTCTTGCTGCTGCTTTGATTGCAGATGAGCCGGTAACATTAATGAACTTCCCAACAGAGTTAGTGGATGCCCGGTACAAAATGGATTTCATAGAAAAAAGCGGTGGAACCGTTGTAATTGATGAAGAAAAACAAACGGTTACAGTTGACCCCGCTAATTATTCAGATAGACTGTTATCTAGTTATGATTTTCCAATAAGAACCACTTATTTACTTGTTGCTGGTTTAATCAAGCGTTCAGGTATTGCCAGAATTCCTTATCCAGGTGGATGTAAGATTGGTGACAGGGGTTACGATTTGCATATGATGGTTTGGGAAAAACTAGGTGCAATTGTTGAAGAAAAGCCTGACTACATTGAAATTAGAGCACCTAAGGGCTTCCAGGCTGGAGAAATCAACTTTCCGATTTCTACAATTGGTGGTACAGAGAATGCATTGATTTCTGCTTCTACAGTAGATGGCGAAACAATTATAAAAAATGCTTATATAAGTCCCGAGGTAGAAAGTTTAATTGAATTTTTAAGGACGTTAGGCGCTAAAATTGATGTAGTAGGTAACAGTTATGTTAAAGTTTTAGGTTCGACTAATTTGCGTGGATCTATTTTTAACGTGATGCCAGATAGGATTGAAGCCATTACATGGATTGTTTTTGGTATCATTTCTGGTGGAAACATCACGGTTGAGGATGTTCCTTTTGATACAATGGAAATTCCTCTTATTCACCTGAGACATGCAGGGATTGAGCTTTATAGAAATGATAAAAATGTGATCATTTCTCCTGAGTGCCTTGTAAATGGTATGGTACAACCGTTTGAACTTGCTTGCGGTACGCATCCAGGAATAATTTCTGACATGCAGCCATTTTATACTTTGCTAGGTCTTTATGCAGATGGAACAAGTAGAATCTTTGATTATAGGTATCCTGCAAGACTAAAATACTGCGAAGAACTCAGTAAATTCTATCAAAATGGTTTGAAATGGGAAACTGGTGCGATCACTACCTTTGGAAATAGTGAAGTTTTGGCAGCTGAAGCAACTTCAACTGATTTAAGAGGAAGTATGGCGCTTGTAATGGCGGCTTTACTTGCTAAAGGCGAATCTACCATCCATAATGTTGAAATGGCATTGAGAGGATATAATAACTTAGAGCTAAAACTTAAACAATTAGGAATAAATATAGACGTATACTAGTCTGGCTATTTAACACCAAAAATTATATTTCAGTATGAAAATTGTAAATAATCTAGATCTCACGCCTTATAACTCTTACGGGATTAAGTCTGTTTGTAAAAGAGCATTTTTTCCTGATACAGAAGAAGAAATACAAGAGATTTTTACAAGATATGCTGAGGGAAAGAAGATTATAATTGGTGGAGGGTATAACATTATATTGTCTAATGAATTTTATGAGGATGATTTTGTTATATTCTCAGGGAATTTCGGTAAAGTAGTATTGGACAATGAATTCATTACTGCGGAATCGGGTGTTTCTATGTTTGACTTAAGTAATATTGCATTGCAGGCGTCCCTTTCGGGATTAGAACTTTTTTACGATATCCCTAGTTCTTTAGGAGGGGCGGTAGTGATGAATGCTGGCGCAAGCGGGGAAGAAATAAAGGATTTGTTGGTTAAAGTTAGGTACTACGATCCTGTATTAAATATTTTTACAGATATACTGCGGGATGATATAAGTTTTGAATATAGGAATAGCTTTTTTCAACGAAACCCTCATCTTATCATTATCAAAACAGTACTTAAATTAAATCAAGGAAACGCGGAGGCTATTTTTGAAAAAATGGAATCAAATAAAGCTATGCGATGGGCTAAACAGCCAAAAGATTTTCCTAATGCAGGTAGTGTTTTTAAGCGGCCCAAGGGTTATTATGTGGGAGCAATGATGGACGAACTAGGTCTTAAAGGTTTCTCAGTTGGAGGGGCTAAAATATCTGAAAAACATGGTGGTTTTATTGTCAATTTCAACAACGCTTCTGGCCGTGATATTTTGGATTTGATCGCCATAGTTAAACAGCGTATTTTTAGCAAATATGGAATAGACATTGAGGTTGAACAAAGAATTATATAACGTTAGATATAAGTTTTAAACAATGGAGGAAAAGCAACCACTCGTTAGTATTATTTCAGGTTATTATAATAGGGAAAACTATGTAGATGAATCCATTCTAAGTTTAATAAACCAAACTTATGAGCATATCGAAATTATAATCTTTGACGATCTTTCCACGGATAATACCTATGAGAAACTTAGAGTTTTTGAAGAAAAAGACAGCAGAGTTAAAGTAATTAGACATGAGAAAAATAAAGGATTCGTTAAAGGCTTAATAGATGCAATTGCTGTCTCAAAAGGAGATTACATAGCAATACATGGATCTGGAGATTTTTCTTATCCTGAAAGAATCAATGAACAGGTCGAAATACTGAATCTCCACCAGGGAGTTGGGGTTGTTGGCTGCACCATTGAAAATCTTGATTTAATCAAAAGTGGGAATAGTTATTCTCATTCTGCAAAAATTGAAGGAAAGGCATTTTTTGGAAATGCCCGCGAGATACTAGCGAAAAAAAACATGTTTTCTCATGGCGAAGTGATGATCAGGCGAAAACATTATGATATGGTTGGTGGCTATAGAGATATATATAAATTTTCACAGGATTACGATTTATGGTGTAGAATGAGTTTTGTATGCGATTTTTATATAGTTCCTAAATTACTTTACAGAAGATACATCTTAAGTGATGGCGCTTCTTTTGTTTTTAATAAGGTTTTGATTCAGAGAATGCTTGCTGAGTTTATCCGACAGTCTCAAGAATCCAGGCTTACCAATCCAAAAGCCGATTTGGTGGATAGATATGGTTCACAAGGTTTTTTCTTCTTTGAATATACAAAAGTCTTTTTTAAAAACCTTTATCCTGCAATTATCAACGAGTTTGTATCTGAGGTGAAATCTGAGGACCGTAAAATTGTAAGACATTTAATCTCCAGAACGCCGACGTCGATTTATACATTTTTAGCTTATGTATATTATTTTGTGTTGCCAAAGAAGGTAGCTCTTTCAATAATAAATTTGCGTAATAAAACTAAATAACTTATGAAACAGCCTATTATCTCTCGTTTGAGATTTAAAATAAATCAAAAGAAAGCATTAGCTAGAAAGTTTTGGTTTAGGCTGCTGGGGCTAAAAATTAATGAAGGGACTTATCTAGGTAATATAACTTGTGAATGGCCTAAAAATGTTAAAATTGGAGCCAATTGTACTATCCAGGATAAAGTTGATTTCAGGATAGGTGAACCTTTTTCCGAAAGTAATTATATAGCTATTGGGGACAGAGTTTTTATTGGTCGCCATTGTGAATTTAATGCATCTACAAGAATAATTGTTGGGAATGATTGTAAGATAGCGAGTAATACAACTTTTGTTGATTCTGGGCATGGCATATTGAAGTCAGCTAGGATAAATGAACAGGAGCTAATTGCTGAAGACATTATAGTTGGTAATGATGTTTGGATAGGGACGAACTGCGTGATCTTAAAGGGGGTAAGGATTGGGGACGGTTGCGTTATAGCAGCAGGAGCAGTAGTTAATAAATCTATACCTGATTACCAGGTTTGGGGCGGGGTTCCAGCGAAGTTTTTAAAGAATAGAGATTAATATGAAAAATGTGATTTGTACTTTATTTGAGGGTAGCTATGACTTAGGTGTTGTAGCTTTGGTAAACTCTCTTTATAAAAACGGCTTTCGTGGCGAATTCTATGCCGGATATAGAGGTAATATGCCTAAATGGGCAAATTCGGCTCAGCTGAATAAAGAAATTCAATGGGCAGGATGCAAATCTATGAATGTAGCCGAAGGCATTATTCTTCATTTTTTACCTGTTGCAACCAATTATCATTTAACCAATTATAAGCCTGATTTTATGTTAGACTTGTTAAATGGGCCAGCAAAAGATGCCGATGGAATGTTCTATTTTGATCCGGACATCGTTGTGACTGCCCCATGGTCATTTTTAAGTCGTTGGATAAACTGTGGTGTTGCACTTTGCGAAGATGTTAATTCTCCACTCAAAAAGAATCACCCTACGAGAGTGGCATGGCGTGAATATTTTTCTGGTTTCAGAATAGATTTGAGTTTTAAAGATTCGGTATATGTGAACGGTGGATTCGTTGGCGTAAAAATTAAAGATAAAGGTTTTCTAGAGACTTGGAAAAATGTTCAGGAAGCTATGGCTGCTGCGATCGGAGGTTTAGAACGTTCTGCTTTTACTACGGGATCTCAGTTGCCAGAAGAATCTCAGGGGCCTTTTGCACCTTTTGGAAAAACAGATCAGGATGCTTTAAATGCAGCTGTTGAGGCATGGGATGGTGAATTTAGTTTTATTACTAAAGAAGGAATGGGATTTGGTCCAGGACTGCGTTTATTACCTCATGCACTAGGCCAACCTAAGCCGTGGAATGCGAAATATATAAAAAGAGCATTTTCTGGAAGAACTCCTCGTGATGTGGATAAAGAATATTGGAAGTATATAGATAATCCACTATCGGTGTACCCATCGAGCATGGTAAGGTCAAAAAATATGGCAATCAATGTAGCGACATTAATATCCAGATTTTACAAGAGATAGTAGGATGGGGTATTATATTCATAAAGCTGGTTATGCGCTAAGGCGATTTTTTAGAAAATTTTCCAGCCGTTTACGCGGTGTATGGTTAAAGTCTATGGGAATGGCTATTGGACGCCAAACTTACCTTCCAAAAATTCATGTTTCCTGGCCGCATAAAGTTTCCATTGGAAATCGATGTAAAATTGAACCCGGCAGTTCTTTTAAATTTGATGGCATTTGGTCCTCAGGATTTTCAATCGTTATTGGTGATCATGTTTTCCTGGGTACTGGATGCGAGTTTAACATTACTAAAGGCATATCAATTGGATGTGATTCGCTAATTGCATCAGGCTGTCGGTTTATAGACCATGATCATGGCATGGTTATAGGTCAGCTAATGCGTATGCAAGAGGGAAAAGAAGGATCAATTAACATAGGCCGAGACGTTTGGCTAGGTTGTAATGTTATAGTCCTGAAAGGGGTGGAAATAGGCGATGGAGCCATTGTTGCAGCAGGTGCAGTTGTTACGAAATCAATTCAGCCCTTAGAGATCTGGGGAGGAATTCCTGCTAAAAAAATCGGAATGCGGACAATAACTTCAGATTTGCCATGAAAATAGCTTTTTTATGTGGCTCGCTGGAGCCGGGAAGGGATGGTGTTGGTGATTATGTTAGACGACTGGGGGGAGAGCTTGCAGAATCTGGTCATCAGATTCTTGCTGTCGCTTTAAACGATGGTTTTGTAGAAAAAGCGACTTATGAGGATAACAATGATAGAAGTAGTAATTTAAGGCTAATAAGAATCCCGACAAATTCCATAGATGATAAAAATGAAATGATGATGGTATCAAATTCTATTAAAGAATTTGACCCAAATGTCATAAGCCTTCAATATGTACCTTATGCTTTTGACTTAAAAGGACTACCTTTTAATCTGGCTAAAAAACTTAAGGGTGTAATTCAGGGAAAATCACTTCATATCATGTTTCACGAACTTTGGCTTGATATGCCTGTCTCATGGTCCCAACGGATTGTTGCAATTGCTCAAAAAGCACTTATATATAATTTTATTAGAATTTTAAAGCCAGCATACTGTAGCGTTTCGATTCCATTTAATCAAAAGAGATTAAAAGGACTAGGTGTCCAGTCAGAAGTTCTGAATTTATTCGGAAATATATATAAAAATGACACTGAGCATCTTTTAAATCCAAAAGGAATTGATTTTAACGTTCCTTCTATCTTTTATTTTGGCACTGCTCCAAAGGGTGAATTTTTGCAGAAACTATTAAAGGAAATTTCCCGGTTGCGGGAGAAAATATCTGGCAATATCCAGGTTATTGTTGCCTGTGGTAATTCTCATGACAAGGATATTTTTTATAATGAATTGAAAACAATTCTTTCAGACAAGGACAAAGTAATAGACTGTGGCTTCTTAGAAGTGGAAGCAGTAAGTGAACTCATGTCAAATTGTACCGTTGGGATTTCAAGATCTAGTGTTCGCTTGTTGGGCAAGAGCGGGTCAGCAATTGCGATGCTGGAGCATGGTTTACCTTTATGGATGCCCAAATGGGATGGAATGGAGAAGTTGGATTTAGGCTTTCGGGAAAACTTGATTTATTCAGATTTATATACTGCATTGCAAGCTAAAAGAGAAACCCATTATCACTCTCTTTTGCCAGGTGTTGCGGAATTATTTATAAAAAGTTTAGCTCAATTGAAACAGTAAAATGAGAATATTATTTATCACTAATTTCTTTTATCCTTATATCGGCGGCATCGAGGTGAACTCCGAGATATTAGCAAATGGTTTTCATAGGGAAGGGCATGAAGTGAAATTGATCACCTGGACTGCCGAAATTGGAGATTCAAAATTTGATTATCCTGTTATTCGTCAACCTAATTTAAGTACGCTAGTTAAAGCGCACAAATGGGCTGATGTAGTTTATGAAAACAATCCCTGCCTAAAATTATCATGGCCCGCTTTTATTTTTGGTAAAACCTCTGTGGTCGCTTTAAGAACTTGGGTAAGCCGCTTAGATGGTACATCAGGATGGCAGGATAAACTTAAGTTACTTTGGTTAAAGAGAGCAGCGAAAGTTATTGCAGTAAGCAAAGTTATTAGAGATGAATGCTGGCCGGAGGCTATTGTAATAGGCAATCCATATCGGGAAAAGATTTTTAGGGTAATACCTGAATGCAGCCGGACTAAAGACTTTGTTTTTTTGGGTAGATTGGTCTCTGATAAGGGTGCTGATTTAGCTATTAAAGCACTAAGAGATTTGAATGCATGGGGTTCTTCAGGGAAATTTTCTCAATCTGAATTTTCCTTAACAATTATTGGTGACGGGGATGAATTGACTTCTTTAAAAGAATTAGTTAACGAATTGGGCCTTGCACATTCCGTTGTGTTTGCTGGTGCCCTAAGGGGCGAGGAAATGGTGAAGTTGCTAAATGAGCATAAATATCTCCTGGTTCCTTCAATGTGGAAAGAACCTTTTGGCAACGTTGCACTAGAAGGCATGGCCTGTGGCTGCCTACCAATAGTTGCAGACGGTGGTGGACTTCCTGACGCGGTTGGTGACGCGGGTGTGGTATTTGAAAGAGGAAATTTGGACGCTTTGGTCCTGGCAATTAAAAAATTATTAAATGATCCGGATAGGGAAAGTTTAATTCGTTCAAATGCGGCTTCGCACCTTGAACAACACCATCCTGATGTTATTATTAAACGGTATCTTAGTGTTATTGAGTCTACTACAGAAAACTTATAAACCATATTGATGAAAATTTTATTATCACATCCTACTGGTAATGCAAATGTTAGACAGGCTGCACTAGGTTGTGCTAAGGCCGGTATTCTATCCAATTTCTATACGAGCCTTGCTGTATTCGATAATAACATACTTGATAAACTAGCGACGATAAAAGCTTTATCAGAATTAGACAGGCGCCGTTTTGATAATCTTCTGCGGGCTGATACAAAAATGTGGCCGTGGCTGGAAGTGGGCCGTATTGCTGCTCAAAAGTTAGGATTAAAAAGTTTGGTAAGACATGAAGAAGGGCCTTTAAGTGTTGATGCTGTTTACAGTGGCCTGGACAAAAAAGTAGCGTGCCAGATTAGAAAGCAATATGCAAAGGGCTTAACGGCTGTATATGCTTATGAGGATGGTGCATTACATACTTTTAAGGAAGCAAAAAAGTACGGTATAAAATGTATATATGATTTACCTATTGGCTATTGGAAAGCCGCAAGGAAACTTTTAAATACAGAACATGAGAGATGGCCAGAGTGGGCCTCTACACTTATCGGTTTACAGGATTCTGCTGTAAAATTGTCGAGAAAAGATGAAGAATTAAATCTTGCAGATCATATAGTTGTAGCAAGTAGCTTTACCGCAAGTACATTAATGGAATATCCCGGGAAGTTAGCTCAAATTGAAGTTATCCCTTATGGATTTCCGGCTGTATATACAGAACGAAAATATCTTGGCATAGAAAAAAGACCTTTAAAATTATTGTTTGTAGGAGGCTTATCACAGCGAAAGGGCATAGCCGATTTGTTTACTGCAGTGGATAACATTGGTAACCATGTTGAACTAACGGTTGTTGGCGCTAAGACAAGTCAAGATTGTCCCGCATTAGATGCGGCGCTAAAAAAACACACCTGGATTCCAAGTCTGCCGCATGAAAAGATTTTAGAATTAATGAGGCAACATGATGTGTTGGTTTTTCCTTCATTATTTGAAGGTTTTGGTTTGGTAATAACAGAGGCGATGTCACAGGGAACGCCTGTGATCACAACAGATAGAACCGCTGGTCCTGATTTGATAAATGATGGTTCAAATGGTTGGATAATTGAAGCGGGTTCAACTAATGCGTTACAGGAGGCAATTGAAAAATTGCTGGAAAGGCCCAAAGATATTGCTGAAATTGGAACTGAAGCAATGAATGCCGCAAAAAAAAGGCCATGGGAAAGCTATGGTAAGGAACTATCGGATGCGTTGCTTAAGATGTAATATGTCTGTGTAACAATTAAAGATAAATATATAACAATATAAAAATGAGCAATAATCAGAAAGTCTTAAATATCGAACGGGAAGATAGTGGCGAACCGAATGTTGCTTTTAGGGCTAAATCCAGAAAGGTAAGTCGTAGGCTAATGACTAATCTAAAAAGAGGAATCTGGGCTTATTTTTTTCTGCTTATTTTTGAAGGAGCCTTAAGAAAATGGGTGCTTCCTGGATTGGCCACGCCCCTGTTGGTCATTCGCGATCCTATCGCAATTTGGCTGGTTATAACCTGTTGGAATAAAGGGCTGCTGCCTTCTAACTTTTATTTAAATGCAATGTTTTGGTTAGGGGTATTTGGATTTATAGCAGCGATTTTTGTTGGACATGGAAGTGTCCCGGTAGCCATATTTGGGGCCAGGATATTTATGATACATTTCCCTATGATATTTGTAATTGGGAAAATTATGGATCGTAATGATGTTCTGGAGATGGGGAAGGCGCTGTTAGTAATCTCAATAATAATGGTGACATTAATTGCTCTCCAGTTTTACAGTTCGCAATCTGCTTGGGTAAATAAAGGTATTGGGGGTGATGAGGGGACAGGTTTTGCCGGTGCTATGGGATTTTTTAGACCTTCAGGCACTTTCTCGTTTACGAATGGAATTTCGCTTTTCTTTAGTTTGGTAGCGTGTTTTTCTATCTATTTTTTATTAAATCAAAAAGGGGTAAATCGATTGATCCTGATCTTTTCTTCCGGTGCGGTAATTGCTTCCATACCACTGTCTATTAGTCGTGGATTATTTTTTGCAATAGTAGTTTCTGTATTTTTTGCGGTGATAGGAGCTTCAAGAAATCCAAAATATGCTGGTAAGATAATTATAAGTGGTATAGTCTTATTTTTTTGTATCATTATCCTGAGTCAATTTACTTTTTTTAACCAGGCAACGGAAGCTTTTACATCTAGATTTGAAACTGCTGGTGAGCAGGAAGGGGGATTACAAGGTACCTTGGGAGACAGATACCTTGGAGGAATGTTAGGCGCTCTGAATAAATCTACTCAGCAACCAGTTTTTGGCTATGGAATTGGAATGGGTACAAGTGTAGGTAGTCAATTGCTCACAGGAAAGGTTTCTTATTTAATTGCAGAAGGTGAATGGGGGCGTTTAGTGGGGGAGTTGGGTGCCATAATGGGTATTGGCGCTATTTTGGTTAGGCTTTCCTTTTGTTTCAATCTTTCGGTAAGAGCTTATAAAAAACTTGTAAGTGGTGATTTCCTTCCCTGGATTCTCCTAAGTTTTGGCTTAGTGAACATACCTCAGGCTCAATGGGCACAAGCTACTTCACTTGGGTTTAGCATTCTGATTGGAGGGATGATCATTGCATCGCTAAATAAGCCAGCCGAGGATAGGATGCTTAAGTAGCGGAGACAGTGGACTAATATTAATTGAGGTTTTTAAATAGATATTGTTATGAAAATCGTTTTTTTTTCACATCCCTTGTTTTTAGGATCACAAAGTATGTTGCGTTTCGCCAACATGTTGTCTGACGGTATGAAGGCGCGCGGACATAAAGTGGAGATTTGGCGACCAGAGCCATACTTTTTAAAGTTAAAAGTTAAAGGGGTCAAAAAGTGGTTGGGTTATTTGGATCAATATCTGGCATTTCCCTTAGTAGTTCGCAGACGTTTAAAGCAATTATCTGCAGAGGAAGAGGTCCTATATGTTATTACAGACCATGCCTTAGGTCCATATGTTCCTTTGATTAATAAAATGCCTCATGTAATTCATTGCCATGATTTTCTGGCTCAACGGTCCGCGTTAGGACAAATTGCGGAGAATTTAACCTCTTACACCGGTATCAAGTACCAGCAATACATTCGAAATGGCTACTCGCAAGGAAGGAACTTTATATCTGTTTCTAAAAGGACTAAAATAGATCTGGAAGAGTTCCTGGAAGAGCTGCCTGATATTTCAGAAGTTGTGTATAATGGATTAGATAAGTCATTTAAACCTTTGTCAAAAGTCTCGTCCAGAAAAGAACTTCAAACCAAGTTAGGTGCTGATTTAAGCATGGGATATATTTTGCATGTTGGTGGTAATCAATGGTATAAAAACCGGGGTGGGGTAGTTGCTATTTATGATTCGTGGAGAAAATTGTCCGGAAAAGAACTGCCTCTTCTGTTGGTAGGAGAAGAACCAGACGGCAGTTTGTTAAAGGCGATTACGAATTCTGCGTATGCTAAAGATATTTTTATATATTCTGGTGCTGGAAATGATGATGTACAAATTGCTTATTCGGGCGCTACGGTTTTTATCTTTCCTTCTCTTGCGGAGGGCTTTGGCTGGCCTATAGCCGAAGCTATGGCTTCGGGAACGTTGGTCATTACAACAAATGAAGCACCAATGACAGAAGTAGCCGGCGATGCTGCCTTTTTGATAGACAGGATGCCATTTGAAGAAGTTGACAAAGAAAACTGGGCTACTAAGTCAGCTGGTGTTTTAGAGACTATATTGAATTTAAGCGAGGAAGAATTTGATCAACATCAGTTATTAAATAAGACAAACGTAGCACGTTTTGATTTAGAAAAGGCCCTGGATGAAATTGAAGAAATATACATCCAGGTATTGAATCAGAACACCTCGTCATAAAAATAGATAAAAATAAGAAAATGAGAGTACTTCATATTGTCTCCAGTATTGACCCAAAAGAGGGCGGGGTAACCCAGGCAATTAAAACGATGATTGCTGGTTTAAGTACATTTGATGTGATAAATGAGGTAGCCTGTCTCAACGATCCCTCTAGCTTTTTCTTAAGAGAGCTGCCATTTAAGGCTCATGCTTTAGGACCAACTAAAACTCCCTGGAGATATTCGACACTGCTGTTTGAATGGCTTACAAATCATATCAACGATTTTGATGTGCTAATTATCCATGGCCTTTGGCAATACCATACTTTTGCAACTTATAAAGCTTTTAAGAGCTTGAAAAATGATAGGATAAAGCTTTTTGTAATGCCACATGGGATGCTTGACCCTTATTTTCAGCGGGCAAAAGGAAGAAAGATAAAAGCTGTAAGAAATTGGGTTTTTTGGAAACTGGTAGAGAAAAATGTTATCAACGGATCCACAGGTATGTTGTTTACCTGTGAATCTGAAATGAATTTAGCCTCGCAAACATTTACAGGCTACCATCCAAAAACCCGACATGTAGTTGGCTTAGGTGTGGAGACACCTCCTGCATTTAACGAAGGGATGAAGATTGCACTTGAAAGAATACTGGGATATTCTGTAAGCGATTTTTTACTGTTTCTGGGTAGAATAGATGAGAAAAAGGGCGTAGATCTTTTAGTAAAAGCTTATTTGAAATTATCTGAGGAAAAAGTTCAACTGCCAACATTAGTTATCGCCGGACCAGGTTTGGATTCCAAATTTGGGACTGATATTATTACTTTGGTGGGCGGTTATAAAAATATAATTTTTCCTGGTATGTTAACTGGAGATGCTAAATGGGGGGCTTTTTATGGAGCAGAAGCGTTTGTATTACCAAGTCATCAGGAGAATTTTGGAATTGCGGTTGTAGAAGCGCTGGCTTGTACTACACCAGTTTTAATTTCCGATCAGGTAAACATTTGGAAAGAAATTGAAATGGGGAAGGCAGGCGTCATCGGCGCAGATACCGAAGAAGGAACTTATAGTATGCTGAAAAATTGGATTGAGAAAACAGATAAAGAAAAAAAAGATATGCGTATTTTTGCTAAAGACACATTTAATGCGTGTTTTTCTGTTAAAAAAGCAGCTGATCGTTTATTTGAGGTGATAAAATAGGTATGAATTCTGAATTAGTGAATACTGACACGCATGTTGGGGCATCTTTTTCCCTAAAAAATAGAATTGGCAGGTTAGTCTGGGGTTTGGTTTATCAAATTTTATTCAGATTTTCTCCACGTCCCTTTCATGGCTGGCGTTCTTTTCTATTAAGGTTATTTGGGGCTAACGTTGGAAACGGCGTTCATGTATATCCCGGTGTTAAAATATGGGCACCATGGAATCTGGAATTACATGACGAATGCGGCATTGGCAGCGGTGCCAATTTGTATTCACAGGGTAAGATTACCATAGGGAGAAGGGCAGTTGTATCTCAGGGAGCTTATCTATGTGCCGGTACCCATGATTATACCAAGCAAGGTTTCCCTTTACTTACGGCACCCATTACAATTGGCGAGCAGGTTTGGATTGCAGCAGAGGCATTTGTACATCCTGGTGTAACTATTGGCGATGGTGCTGTAATTGGCGCACGGTCAGTTGTGATCAGGGATATGCCATCCTGGATGGTTTGTGCCGGAAATCCTGCTAAGCCTTTAAAAGAAAGAATTATTACTGATTTGAATACCGCTACAATTTAAGGAGATGATTGACTTAACAATTGCTATACCTGCTAAAAATGAAGAACGAAATTTACCAGGTTGCCTGGAGGCGATAGGTAAGGATTTTGCTGCAAAAGTTGTTCTAATAGATTCTGGTAGTACAGATAGAACAAAAGAGATTGCATTAGATTTCGGTGCGGAAGTAATTGATTTTGCTTGGAACGGACAGTTCCCCAAAAAGAGAAACTGGTTTTTAAGAAACCACACCCCGAATACCAAATGGATTTTATTTCTAGATGCTGATGAGTACTTGACGCCTGCTTTTAAAGAAGAATTAGCAGCAGCACTGGCGAAAGATGATAAAATAGCATATTGGCTAAACTACACTATTTATTTTCTTGGTAAACAACTTAAAGGAGGATATCCTTTGGATAAACTCGCTTTATTTAGGGTGGGGGCAGGCGAATATGAGCGAATAGATGAAGACCAGTGGAGCAAACTTGACATGGAGATCCATGAGCATCCAATACTGGTTGGCGAGATTGGAAAGATTAAAAGTAAGATTGATCACCTTGATTTCAGGGGTGTCGCCCACTACGTGAATAAGCATGTTGAATATGCAAATTGGGAGGCATCCAGGTTTTTGAAAAAGCTGGGGGATTCGGATCTGGATCAGAAACTAACCTGGAAGCAGAAAATCAAATATGGGCTGATGCAGAGCCCCTTTATAGGAATTGTTTACTTTTTTGGGAGCTTTTTTTTATTAGGTGGTTTTAGAGATGGATCAAGAGGGCTTGCTTTTGCCATACTTAAAATGTCATACTTTACGCAGGTTTATTGCAAGATCAAAGAGCTAAAGCAGGAGAAAATTAAAAATTAACTGGATCATTTTGGAAAACGATAATAAAATAAAAAAAAGGGTTTTGGTTTTGGGGATTAATTTTGCACCCGAACTTACAGGAATTGGTCGTTATACTGGTGAAATGGTGTCCTGGTTGGCAGAGCACAATTATGAGACTACTTTGGTTACCGGTTTTCCTTATTATCCCTATTGGAAGGTTCAACAGCCTTATACAGGCAACTTTTATAAAACGGAAACGCTCAGCGATAATTTAAAAGTCTACAGGTGCCCTTTATACGTGCCGGTAGCACCCTCTGGATTGAAGCGTTTAATCCATGAGGCGACTTTCTTTTTAAGTTCATTTTTTGTAGTCTTCCTGCTCCTGTTTAAAAGGAAGAATGACCTGATTTTCTCCATTGCTCCCCCATTTCATCTTGGCTTTCTAGCACTTTTTTACCGCTTTTTTAAGGGTGGTAAGATCGTTTATCACATTCAGGATCTCCAGGTTGATGCCGCAAAGCAGCTGAAAATGTTGCCTGATGGACTTTTTTCTGTCTTATTTGCATTGGAGAAATTTATTCTTAAACGTGTAGATTATGTAAGTACCATTTCTGAGGGTATGACCAGGCAGATCGTAAATAAATGGTCGAGAGAGATCACATTTTTCCCTAATTGGGTTGATATACATAATTATTTTCCCGTAGTACAACGAGCTTTGCTAAAGCCTAAATGGGGATTTTCGATGGATGACAGGATCGTTTTATATTCTGGTAGCATCGGCGAAAAGCAAGGATTGGATAGTCTGGTTAGAATTGCTGAGCAACTTAAAGAGGAGAAAGTTATAAAATTTGTAATTTGTGGGACAGGGCCTTTTAAAGAGAAACTAATAGAAATGTGCAAAGAGAAAGGGCTTGATAATGTTTCCTTTCTCCCGTTACAGAGTAATGAGGTATTTAATGATTTTCTTAATGTAGCAGATGTTCACCTCGTACTGCAAAAGGCTGATGCAAGTGATCTGGTTATGCCTTCTAAGTTGACTACGATTTTGGCAGTTGGCGGTTTAGCTTTGGTCACTGCTCATCCAGGGACTTCATTGGGTGATGTCATTAGAAGATATGAAATGGGGATGGTTATTCCTCCTGAAAATGAAGATTCGCTGAAGAATGCAATAGTTTTATGCTGTAAGAATGATTATACTAAAGAGAGATTCAATGCCCGGGAATACGCTAAGCAGTACCTGGATAAGGATAGCATACTAGCTAAATTAATGCAACAATTAAAAATGTAACTTAGTCAATTGTATAACAAATTTCGATATTAAAATGAATGAATATTTAAGTGTAAAATTAAAAGTAGTTTCGTTTTTTTTAATGGTCATGGTTGTAGTTTTACATGCCAATAATTTGAATAATGGTACATTTGGCCTGGATAAAAGTTTCAGTTATTTTATTCAGAATTTTTTTAGCGACGGGTTGGCAAGAGTAACTGTACCGCTCTTTTTTCTAATTTCTGGTTATTTGTTCTTTTTCAACATAAAAGGTACAGTTCAAGATTTTAATTATAAAATCTCTAAGCGACTTAAAACACTTTTTATCCCTTATCTTTTTTGGTCTCTTTGGGGCTTATTTGTATTTTTTATGCTGCAGACCATTCCCTTTTCCAGGTCTTTCATAAATATGTCTTTAATTAAAGACTATCCAATTAAACAACTATTAACTGTTATATTTTTAGATCCTCTGCCGTACCAGTTGTGGTTTGTAAAAGATCTAATGCTCTTAGTGATACTTTCCCCAATCCTATTCTATCTGATAAAGACTTTAAAGTATTTTGTATTAATTGCTTTTTTTGTTCTTTGGTTCTTAAACTATCAATTTGTAGTAGTTAATAATGAATCCATTTTGTTTTTCTCATTAGGTACATATATTGGAATGGAATGGAAAAAAGTTTTGCTAATTAAATTTGGGAGACAGTCATTCATCTTTGTTGGCCTATGGGTCAGTTTTGTGCTATGCAAGGAACTTATGATTCAATTTGACTATATAAATCCATTGTTGTTAAATAGCTTAAAGAAGACCGGAGTTTTGCTTGGTGTCTTCTCCAGTTGGGCATTATATGATATTTTATTTAGGGATGTAGATTTTCAAAAATCTAAACATTATCCTGTTTTTTCTTTTACCTTTTTTCTATATGCCTTTCATGAGCCTGTGCTAACGATTTATAAAAAAGCACTCTTGTCAATTGTCGGAAAAACTGAATCGGGTACATTAATTGTGTATGTTTTAACTATATTATTGACTATTAGCACCGCTTTAACTGTTGCTTATTTGGTTAAGCTTATTATTCCTAAATTTTATGAATTAATTACAGGAGGAAGGTGATAATGATCTATAATTTACTTTCCAGTATCTCAAACATTTTTTGCTGGCCATGGTCGTTAAAATGGATTGGGTCCCTATAACAGGAATCTATGGGGATATTGTAATCCAGTTCTTTAACTAGATCTATGTTGTGATTTTTGCAAAAATTAATTATTATTTGTCCTTGTTCGTTGTATTTCCCTCTTTTAGCTTCGCTTGTGTCGGAATGGAGATACACTATAAAAGGTAAGTTTTTATTTTTACAATAGTTGTAGAAGCTATTAAAACCGGGGTTAAATGGAGTTGATTTTGTTCTTTTATTTATGAAAAATGGTTCCGTGGTTGAAGTTCTGTGTTTACCAAATATCTTCGGCAAGATATACCGATATAATACTTCAATAACAGCTAATTTGTATTGCTCTTCCGGGTGCCGCGGATCAATCTGGTTGGGATTTTCAAATGTCATATTATCGAAAGCATCATGGGAGCTCACAACCAAAAGGATTTTTTGACATTTGAAATCCCCATATCTTTTTAAATATGCAAAGCAATTGTCTGGCCCCCATGATCCCGCCGCAATATTTAAAACTTTAACAGGCTTTTTATACTTTTTAGATAAGGACTTGGTCAACTTTGTCGTTGCCAGGCTATCTTGATCTGACAAGGTGCCACCATTAATTACTGAATCCCCAAAACCTGCAATAATTATGGAATCTTTGCTTGTGATGTTATCGTTGCGCTGGGAGTAAGCATTATAAAAATTTCGCTTTCCAAATCGGACTACTTCTTGTGGAATTGGTATATATTCAAAGTCTTTATCTCTTCTATATAAAACAGCATTGTCAAGTCCCATTATCCATCTTAAAGAGATTTCAGTGATTAAGATAAGTATTATTGTCGATAATAAGATTATTTTTAAGAGTTTAATTGATTTCCGCTTCATTAAATGTGTTTTTTACTCATAGGATTCTTAAATTTTTAGGGATCTCATAAAATAAAATTACAGTGCTCATTATCTTTATGTAATGAGTAAATTCTTTAGTTTTTTTTACTGTTTTCGATGAAATGAGAACCAAATTTCACCGAAAGACATGCTAATTATTAATTTAATCCTGATTTTGCATATTTAATAAATTAAATATGATTTAAGACTAGATTGATTTTGATCTTGTATTTCGTGACTAATATGCGAAAAATATATTTGTTTTTTGAGTATGAGATAAATTAGTTGGTATATATTAATGATCTTTTTGTGTTTTATTGCGACAAATTTTCTCTTTTAGGTTGTATTTTGTATATTTCAATTTATTTGTATTTAACTAGTAAGCTGTTCTTTGATTAAGGAGGATTTTTAATAACTATATTTTAGCCTTTCTGTTAATATGAGTATTTTTTTTGTTACTATTGCCTGCTATTTAATTTCCGGACTAACAATTTATCCTCATGACATTAAAATTTAAAATTGGGTCTTATGTTATTTAATTCGTTAAATTTCGCGGTATTCCTTCCAGTTGTGTTCATGCTTTATTGGTTAATTGGGAAGGATAGATTACGAATGCAAAACGTTCTTCTATTGGTGTCAAGTTATTACTTTTACTCCTGCTGGGATTACAGGTTTCTGTTTCTATTAATTTTCTCCACTTTACTCGATTATTACACAGGGCTAAAAATGTACGACTCAAAATCCTTAGTCGCGAAGAAAATTTGGTTCTGGATTAGCATAATTGTGAATCTAGGTTTCTTAGCCACATTTAAATATTTTAATTTTTTTGCGGAGTCATTTGCAGATTCTATGAGCCAGCTGGGATTACAAACCAGCGTGTGGACTCTAAATGTTATTCTTCCTGTAGGCATCTCTTTTTACACTTTTCATGGGCTTTCATATGTAATTGATATCTATAAGAATAGGATAGCACCGGAAAGGGATTTCGTGGACTATTCTCTATTTGTTAGTTTCTTTCCACTCCTTGTTGCCGGTCCTATAGAGAGAGCTACACATCTATTGCCGCAAATAAAAAGAAAGAGAAGCTTTAATTATGTTAATGCGGCAGATGGATTGAGACAAATACTTTGGGGTTTATTTAAGAAAGTTGTTATTGCGGATAATTGTGCAGAATACGCAAATGAAATTTTTAATCATTCAGCTAGCTATTCCGGTAGTACGTTGCTCCTTGGTGCTTTATTTTTTACTTTTCAAATCTATTGTGATTTTTCTGGTTATTCTGATATAGCTCTTGGAACAGCTAGATTGTTCGGCATCGACTTATTGAGAAATTTCGCATTTCCCTATTTCTCGAGAGATATTGCTGAATTTTGGAGGCGTTGGCACATCTCTTTGTCGACGTGGTTTAAGGATTACTTATATATTCCATTAGGCGGAAGTAAAGGTAGTATGTGGATGAAAATTAGGAATACTTTCGTAATATTTATTGTCAGTGGTTTTTGGCATGGAGCTAATTGGACATTTATTATTTGGGGTGCACTTAATGCGCTCTTTATAATGCCGTCTATAATTTTTAATACAAATAGAAATAATATGGAAATTGTGGCCAAAGGAAAGCTTTTGCCTTCAGTTAAAGAGTTTTTTCAGATTATTTTTACCTTTTCACTTACCATTTTGGCTTGGGTGTTTTTTAGGGCTGCAACAGTCAGCCAAGCAATTCAGTACTTGACTAACATCTTTTCGGTAGAAATTTTTAGGATGCCACATGAGGTTCCTAAGCTTGTCTGCATACTTCTAGTTATTTTTATGATAATTGAATGGATCGGCAGAGAAGGAAAATATGCTATCGAGAATTTTGGTTCAAATTGGAGACCAATTTTTAGGTGGAGCTTTTATTCAATAATTATATTTTGTATAGGAATGTATATGCAAACTAATGAGACAGGATTTATTTACTTCCAATTTTAAAGAAATGAAAAAATTCATTAGCAGGCTTATTCTCTTTTTTATTTTTAGCACCCTAATTTACATTTTAATGATAATAGTCTCTGGCGCTTTCGCACCTAAGCTATTAGTAAAAAATATGAGGGTGGGAGGTGCTTTTGGCTTTGTCGGTCGCCGGTTGGAAGAAGCACGACAGAAACGAAATGTCGATATTTTGGTTATTGGATCATCTCATGCTTATAGGGGTTATGATCCAAGGATTTTTAGAAGGAATGGCTATGATATTTGCAACCTTGGATCAAGTGCGCAGACTTTGATTCAGACTGAATATTTAATGAATAAATTTTCCGATGATTTAAACCCAAAGTTTGTTATCATAGACATTTATCCTATGTTGTTAAATTCTGATGGACTTGAGTCAACCATTGATTTAGTGTCAAATGGTGAAGTCAGTTTTGAGACTGTGAAAATGACTTTCAACTCTAATAGTCTGAAGGCTTACAACACATTAATATTTAGTAGTTTTAATAATATTCTACATTTAAAGGATACCAAAAATGGTGAATTTGAAGGGGAGAAATATATTTCTGGAGGATATGTTGAAACTTATAAGAATTCAAAAAGTTTTAAACGCAGGGAAAAGTCAGTTATTAGTGTATCAGATGACCAGCTAAATGCTTTAAAAAGAATTCTTAAAAAGTTAGAAGTTGAGAAGATTCCCTTTGTTTTAGTTCAATCTCCATTTGCAAGGTCAAATTATAACTCATATGTTAATAACAAGTCTATTGATACATTGCTATCCAAATTTGGCCCTTATTATAATTTTAATGAAAAGCTTAATCTGCCTGCTAATATGCATTATGATGATAGTCACGTGAACCAATATGGCGTTAATATATTCAATAAGTATTTAATAGGTATACTCAGGAAAGAGAAATTCATCCTATAAGCCTCGTTTAATTGTGAATTTCTAAGAGCTAAGTTTGAGGATCAGCGAGCAAGATATCTGTTCTGATCTTTTTGAAATGCTTTTTAGCCGCTGTTTCATGAAGGGGGATCATTAATGTGCTAAAACAAAGGTTTTTATTGTTAAGATTTACTATTTAGCGACGAAACATTTGTAAATTTGTTTTAAATGTTTAAACAATCTAAAATAACAAGTCTCGCTTTATTAAGGGGGATAGCAGTAGTTGCTGTATGTTTATGCCATTTCGGCGATCAGGTCACTAGCGGTAGCACTCTACCGCAACTTTTTGAGGTATTTAGAGACTATGGAAGATATGGTGTTCACATATTCTTTGTAATATCCGGATTTATAATTCCTTATAGCTTATTTAAATCGAGGTATGTTATTAGTGACTATTTTAAGTTTTTATACAAGCGTCTTTTGCGCTTACATCCTCCTTACTTAGTCGCTCTGCTGTTGACATTTATAATAGCTGCAGTTTCTTATAAAATAAGGCATATTTCCAATCCAGAGACCCCACTTAGAATAATTAAAAGTTTGTTTTATATTTATATTCCTTCCGAAAATCCCGTATTTTGGACGCTGCGGATTGAGGCAGAATATTATTTGTTTATAGGTCTTTTTTTTGTCGCATTATCCAAATTCCCAAAGCTATCAATGGTTTTGATAATCCCATTTTTAATGATCCTAACCCAAACTTCCTTAACGAATTATATTGGGTTATTTGATTATTTGGTTTTTTTCCTGATTGGGACATTAGGGTATTTGATTTATATTGCGGAAAAACGTCCTTATCTAGAAATTGTGACGCTAGCATCCATGGTTATTTTTTCGTTTTGCTATTATGAGTTACCTGCTTCTATTTCGGCGGTTGCTACGGTTTTAGTTGTATTATTTTATAGGAGACCTGTAAATTCCAGACTTGAATTTACTGGAGAGATCTCTTATTCATTATATTTAATGCATTTTCCAATTGGAATCAAATTGATCAATTTATTGCAGCGCTATACAAATCCTTCTCATTATTGGATGTTATTGATATTGGCGATGCTAGTTTGTTATGGGTTTTCTTGGGGATTTTGGTATTTTATTGAGAAACCATCTGCAAGGCTATCAGGTGGAGTTAAATATGGTAAGCCAAATTTAGATCTTGGGAGGTAATCTAAAACATAAAATTTCCTTCATTAGTGTGGGGAAATATTTACTAAGACTTACATTTTCTTTATTTGAAATTGGTCGAGAGGTCTAAAGAATTAGAAATCTCGACCAATTCTGTTAACAACGTTAGGAGTAATCTCTTTAGTAATACTCTGTAGAATGTGATTCCCTTTCAGTAGGGATTTTAAATTCGAAATCTTGCTATTTAAGTCTAAATAAAGTTCTCTCCAAACTCTTTAGCCATTTCAGCCACAACTGCTTTTATCTCCTGTTCCTGACCTTTAGGGTAAATCAATAAGGCGTTGCCTTCATCTACCACAATAAAGTCATCCAAGCCTCTAATAACAGCTAATTTATCAGTATGGATATGAATAATACTATTGGTGGTCTCTTTGACATTGATTTGTTTGGCAGAAATCACATTGTTTTCCTCATTCCTTGGTGCAGCTTCATATAAAGATGCCCAGGTGCCTAAATCAGACCAGCCGAAATCTGCAGGTATGGTATACACATTATCTGCCTGCTCCATAATTGCATAGTCTATGGAGATATTAGGAGAGGTTGGATATTTCTCATCTATAAAAGCACGTTCCTGGTCTGTATTGTATAATGCGCTTCCTTCCTGAAATAAGGCGTGTATTTCTGGAGAATGTTTTTGAAGCGCCTCCAGAATTGAACTCACTTTCCAGATAAAGATTCCGGCATTCCAAACGTAGTTACCAGCAGCCAGATATTCTTTCGCCTTTTCTAAGGCAGGCTTCTCTTTAAATTCAGTTACTTTATGGATACCCTCTTCCTCATGTGCGTCGTACTGGATGTAGCCGTAGCCTGTATCAGGACGCGTTGGTGCAATACCTAGGGTAACTAATGCGTTGTGCTTTTCTGTATAGGCCAAAGCTTGTTCTACCTTGCTCACGAAGATGTCTTCGTATAGGATAAAGTGATCGGAGGGGGCAACTACGATGTTTGCATTTGGGTTTAAAGCAGCCAGTTTAAAGGATGCGTAAGCGATGCAGGGTGCGGTATTGTTACGGCTTGGTTCGCAGATCAGTTGTGCATCTGTAATGCCTTTTAACTGATCCAGAATAATATCCCTGTATTGGCTATTGGTTACGATGAAAATGTTTTCTGATGGGCATAGTTTCAGAAACCGCTCATGCGTAAGTTGCAGTAATGATTTACCTATACCAAGGATGTCCAGAAATTGTTTAGGGAAATTGTTTCGGCTTTTTGGCCAGAAGCGGCTTCCTACTCCGCCTGCCATGATCAATACGTAATTGTTGTTGTTCATAGGTTTATTCAAACTGGTTTTTAACGGAATATCCTGCTTCTTTTAACATTCTTTCTTTGCGGAAATAACTTACATCTGAAGTCATCATATCATTAACTAATGCGGCTAAATCATATTTAGGCATCCAGTTTAGTTTTGTTTTACATTTTGTTGGATCGCCGATTAGTAAATCTACTTCTGTAGGGCGGAAATAGCGTTTATCTACTGCGACTACTTCTTTACCAATTTCTACCTGGAAATCTGGGTTTGAGCAGGAAACTACTGTTCCTTTCTCGTCTGCACCTTCACCTGTAAATGCTAAGGTGATCCCTACTTCCTGGAAAGACATTTTAATAAAATCGCGTACGGTAGTAGTTACACCGGTAGCAATGACAAAATCTTCCGGGGTTTCTTGTTGTAAGATTAACCACATGGCTTCTACGTAATCTTTAGCATGTCCCCAGTCCCTGCGTGCGTCTAAGTTTCCAAGGTATAATTTATCTTGCATGCCTAAAGCTATTTTAGCGGTACCACGCGTGATTTTGCGGGTTACAAAGGTTTCGCCACGTAATGGGCTTTCGTGGTTGAAAAGAATCCCATTGCAGGCATACATACCGTAGGCTTCGCGATAATTTACGGTGATCCAGTAAGCGTACATTTTGGCTACTGCGTAGGGAGAACGTGGGTAAAATGGAGTAGTTTCTGATTGTGGAACTGCTTGTACCAAACCATACAATTCTGAGGTTGAAGCCTGGTATACTTTAGTTTTTTTTACCAATCCGAGGATGCGGATGGCTTCAAGAATTCTTAAGGTTCCGATACCATCGGCATTTGCGGTATATTCTGGGGTATCGAAACTTACCTGTACATGGCTCATTGCACCCAGGTTATAGATTTCGTCTGGTTGTACTTGTTGGATAATCCGGATTAAATTGGTAGAATCGCTTAAGTCGCCGTAGTGCAGTACAAATTTAACATTGCTTTCATGCGGGTCCTGGTAAAGGTGGTCTATACGGTCTGTGTTGAAGAGTGAACTACGGCGTTTGATACCGTGTACTTCATAACCTTTTTTTAACAATAGATCTGCGAGATAGGAGCCATCCTGCCCTGTGATACCTGTAATTAGCGCTTTCTTCATGTTTCTTGTACGTGTAAGCTGAGTTTTAGATAATGTATGTTTTAATGTTTTATTCCGCTTGTTAAATTATGCAATTATGGAAATAAAATTAGGGTGTTTTGCCTTTCTGCCCGTTAATTTCATCGTGATTTGATGTTATCTTAGTGTTAAAAGTACAATACGCGCCCTAGTTGAGTCCAAATATACTCGAATTATTCAAATTTTATAATATTAGTGTAATGTTTTTGGGTGTGTAAAGGGTAGGGATTTGGCATGTTGGCTTTGAATGTTATAGCCTATTTTGAAATTACACAAGTTTTGTTGGAGATGAATTCGCAAGATGCCCCTGTTTGACCAGTAGATTTATATGTATATATAATTTTGTAATGTCCAACAACGAAGGCTTGCTCATTCATTCCTCAAATCCGGAAGGATGGGGCGGGTTGGGAATGGTTGCTCGGAATGACGGGGAGGTCGGTTTCGATAATTAACTGGAAAGCCCTACCTTCATCCCTGCGAATGCTTACCTATGGTTAAAGACAGTATTAAATTTAGATACGACATCAATGCGCTGAGGGCAATTGCGGTTTTGGGTGTGGTGCTCTTTCATTTTAAGGTTCCTTATTTAACTGGTGGCTTTGCAGGGGTTGACGTTTTTTTTGTGATTTCTGGGTATTTGATGACCAAAATCATTAACAATGGGATACTTGGTGGTAGCTTTTCTTTCGCCGAATTTTATGGCAAGCGCTTAAAAAGAATTGTACCGGCTTTAGTTTTTCTGGTGATCCTGGTGGCCCTGTGCGCATTCTTTGTCTATTTTCCAGACGATTATGCCTTAACCTTAAAGAACGGCTTAGCAAGTTTGCTGTTTTTGTCCAATATCTACTATTGGCAGAACGCTGGCTATTTTGATGCCTCCTCCGATACGAATATCTTTTTACATACCTGGTCGCTCTCTGTAGAATGGCAGTTTTACCTGCTTTATCCGCTTATTTTACTCGCACTGAACAGGCTGTTCTCTCATAAGCTTAAGTTTTTGTGGGTTTTTGTGCTGTTAAATGTGGCCTTTTGTTGCCTGGCGCTTTATACCACCAGCATTGCACCCAGCACTTCTTTTTACTTTTTGCATACCCGTGCCTGGGAAATGCTGGCAGGTGGGCTTGCTTTCTTTTTTGAAAGGTCAGGGACAGATGCTGCTAAAGCCGGCCTGAGAAAGCTCACTGCGCTGGTAGGTTATGCCGCTATTATTTTGTGCTTTTTCTTTTTAGACAGCAGCATGGCCTGGCCCGGTGCTTTTACTTTATTGCCTGTTGTGGCTACGGTGTTCATTTTGATGGCCAACTGGAATGATTTTAGGGGGTTGCGGCTGACTGCTGTACAGTGGCCGGGTAAAATCTCATACTCCTTATACCTGTGGCATTGGCCGGTATATGTATTTGCACAATATCTTGGTTTGGAAATGACACCTGTAGTGCTCTGCCTGCTGTTACTAACGGCGGCGACTTTAGGCTGGTGTTCTTATCGGTACCTGGAGCCCTTAAAATTTAGCAGTGCCGGGATCATGGGCTTTTCTGCAGGGCTGCTGGTTTTGCTGGGCCTGATCGCTTTTTTCCAGTTAAACAAGGTGGCTTTTAGCGCTAGTACGTTGAAAATCGCAGGCTACGGTAAGGCCAAAGTCAAAGATCTGGTTCCCCAATATCAATTGGGTACTTGTTTTGTTTGTCCCAGTTGTCCCGGTGCGAAACCTTTTAACAGGGGGAAATGCCTGGATTTACGTAAGGGTAAAAAGAATATTTTACTGATTGGCGACAGCCATGGCGCACATTTTTCTGCTTCATTAAGGGAGGCTTTTGCAGAGAGAAATGTGAATCTGTTGCAGGCCACGGCAAGTGGGTGTTTTCCGGTCATCAATATGAGCGGCAGGGCGCACTGTACGGAGGTAAGGGATTTTGTGTATGATCAATTTATTGTGGAAAATGCCGATGCGATTGACGGGGTGATTTTGAGTGCGAACTGGGTGGATGCATATGAAGGCCGCAGGGCGGAATTGCTCAGCGACATTAAGGCTACGCTGAGCTTTTTGAAATCCTATAAAATTCCTGTTGTGCTCATTGGGCAGAATGAAACCTATACCATTCCATACCCCACCATTGCCGCGAAGGAACACCAATACCACATTTCCATCTGGAAACATTTTTTGAAAGCGAATTCCGTTAAAATAGATGGACTGTTAAAGGCTAAGCTAAAAGAGGTGTATATCCCGATTATAAATACAGACAGTGTACCGGGCATCTCTCCTAATGCTGTTCCTTATATTTCGGACGACCACCATCTGAGTAAGTTTGGTGCAGACAAGGCTTTGGCAAAGGTATTGGCCAGCCCGATCTTTAAGAAGTTTATGGCATCAGATACCCTCATTTCGCGATGACGCCTGTTATGCCCTGTCGGAATGGCGTTGTAACAGCAAATGGAACTGCATTCTTCTAAAACCCTGGTAAATTTTATACAAGGTACTTTTGTGGGGATAAAGGTATTTCAGGATCAGGTAAACATTTTTGATCTTTAAGGTGGTGAGCTTAAAGCTGCTGAACTGCTGAATGGATTGATCTTTAAAGATGGTGATTTTTTGAATGCGCTTACCTTCCCTAAGTTGCGGTCCGGAATAGATGCCGTTGAGTTGCAGGAGGTGACAACCGTAATCAAACAGTTCTTCTTTTTTTTCTGCCAGGGCGAGCTGTCTTGCCGCAGGCCAAAAACTTTGATCGGTTTTGGAATTGATCTGCTGGATGTCAATCATCCAGTTGAGGTTGTCTTCTGCCCCGTACATGACGGCATGAATGATGATCATGTATACTTCAAAAGCTACTTTTGGCTTTTGGGCAGCAGGCCATCCCGGAAAACTTTCCAGGTTGTTGCGCAGGGCTGCGGTAAATGGATAAGAAGAAGAGGAGCCAATCCGCCAATGCAGGTCCAGTTCTGTGCCGGTTAAGGTATGTACACATTCAATAGAGTGGGTAAAGTCTGTAACCAGCTTGGGGTATTTGCTTAAGATGGATTCTGTTTTTAATTTAGGTTGATAACCTAATATCTTAAGGGTCTGGATGGTGCTGCTGATTTCATTTGGTTTAATCAACAGGTCGAAATCAGCCATTGGCCTGAGTTCAGCTTTGTCATAATAGGCCAGCAAAGAAATTCCCTTGATCAATATGGGCTTTATTCCTTGTTGTTGCAGTGCCTGATTGACGGTTTTGACCTGGTTTAAAATGTGCTGTGTTTTGAGCCACCAATGTTTATAGATGACTTTAAGGCGTTTTTCATAACTGCTGCTGAGTCCCGCTTCCTGGATTTTATGGTAGAATAATGGGATCAGTCTCATGGCGCTGAAGCTGAGGTCATCCATCACCACCAATTTTTCCCATTGCCGCAAAGCGCCTTCCAGGGCTTTCGGCTCATTAGAAAGGCAGGCTTTGACCAAAGCCTGCTGTGCCGGTTCCAGCTTGTCGAGGTTGTTAAAATCTTCTGATCTCATCTGCTAAGGTTTCAAATCCGGTTTGGTGACTGATGATAATGACAATGGCATTGTGCTTGATATTCACAATTTCGCGCCTGAGCTCGGTAATGGAATATTCATCCAGGTGATTGAGCGGTTCGTCCAGGATGATGAGTTCCGAGTCGCGTAGCCATTCCCGGATGAGGGCCAGACGGCGGGCTTCTCCACCGGAGAGTCCCTCCCCATGTTCTCCTATGGTTCGGCTTTCTGCGTTTTGTCCCGATGGTAATAAAGGGTGGAGCCAGCTGTGCTGGAGCTGTTGCCAGGCCCTGGCAGGCTCCGGGTGCCCGAAAAGGATGTTTTCCTGGAGCGTGCCGATGAACATAGGGGCTTCCTGATGTACGAAAGCAAAACGGTGCTGGTAGGCCTTTAATTCCTGCCAGCTGCATGCTGCCCCATTGACGGTCAAGTTTCCGCTATCCGGTTCCAGTAAACCCATCAGTACATGTGCGGTGGTGGATTTGCCACTGCCATTGGCACCTTGCCATAAATACAGCTTTCCCTTTTGTAAATGTATGGCTGGATTTTTAACAACGTTCTGGCTGCTGTAGGCAAAGCGGAGGTCGGTTATGCTGATGCTGTGAATGTTGGGCAGGGGCTTGATGTTGTTTTGCGCTGCCAGATCTGTATCCATGGCAAAAAACTCCCTGATCCTGTTGCTGGCTTCCTTACTTTCGATAGAGGTATAAATAGCGGTAGGCACCTGGTTGAGGTTGGTTTGGATCATGCTCACGATGAGCAATATAAACAGGAAATCTGCAAACAGGATTTGCTGTTGCTGTACCCAGTACATGCCAAGCAGAAAAACGAGCAGGCGCAGCAGGTTGTTGACCAAGAGGTTGATAGAGTTCCATTTGCTTTGGTCCTTTAACATGGCGGAGTTGCTACCCAGAAAGGCGGCAGTATTGTTTTCGTTTTGAACCCTGGAAAAGGCATGACCACGGTCCATTTTCAGGAGGTCGAACTGATCGGTTAGGGTTGAACTCCAGTGGTGCTGGTTACGCCAGGCCTGATGAAAGTGTTGGACCAGTGGGCGGAGCTTGTAGCTGGAATACAGGTGAAGTGCCCCGCTGATGCCCAGTGAAAAGATGCAGAGCAGGAACATCAGTTTGCTGCTGAGGAAAACCAGGAGCATTAAAGCGGCGACGAGAATGAGGTTAACGACAATGGATTCCAGTAATGCGGTAATGCCTTTGCGTAGGCGCCAGGCTTCATTCATAAAAATGTCTATAAAATAAACCCTGCTTTTGCGGTGAAAGCTGAGCCATTTGATGGCCAGCATCTTTTCCCATAACTTTTGGTAAAGTGCATGGCTAAAACCATCAACCAGCTTAATGTTGAGTACAGATTGCCTATGGGTGGCGAGGGCGGATAATATAAAGAGCAGGAAGATGATGGCCAGGATTTGTCCGGCCGCTGCGTTAAAGGTAAAATCTCTTTTTTGCAGGTAATGGTATAACAGGTAGGGCCAGGCGGTGGCAAAGAGAATCCTGATGCTGCCATAAAACAGGGAGGACAGCAGTATTTTTTTAGGTGCCCAATGGATAAATCCAGACCAGCTTAAATTATCTTGCTCTTCTTTTTTCATCCAGGTGGGCTTTCAATATTTGCAGGTAATCATTTTTGTTGGTGTTGCTGGTGGTATTGTGGTGGTGGATGCGGCGGTAGGCCAATACTTCATCAAGCATCACAACAGGTTCATTTGCCCTAAGGAGTCTGCTATACCATTCTACAAAATCGCCGGTGGGCAGGTTTTCATCAAAGTCGCCAAAGGTATCAAAGACTTCCCTTTTAGCCAGGAAAGCAGTTTTGGCATAGCCTTTAAATAGCTGAGGTCTGGCCTGGTGTGCAGGTGTGCCGGCAGCAGGGTTAAAAGTCTCAAACTCCCTGATCATGCAGAAGCAGGCACTTAAACCGGTATTTTGCAGGCTTTGCAATTGCTTTTCCAATTTTTCGGGCGCCCAGAGGTCATCAGCATCAAGTATAGCAATATATGGTGCACTACTCGATGCCAACGCTGCGTTCAAGGTTTTGGCTACACCTGTATGCGGGCGCTCCAGTACCATAATTCGATCGTCGGTAGCGCACATTTCCTTCACCATTTGTACGGTTTCATCTGCTGAGCCGTCATCGGCTACGATAATGCGGAGGTCTTTCCAGGTTTGTGCTTGTATGGTATGGATGGCTTCAGAAATAAATTGGGCACCATTGTATACCGCTATGATGACATCTATTTGAGCAACACTCATTGACCTTTAATTTGTTTTTGCAGCAGGATTAGCATTTCTTTAATGATTTTATCTTTCTGATAGCTGGCATTGTTGGCGTGGTACCACTTATACAATAAGGTCTCCCCGGCATTCAGTTCAGCAAAGCCAGAATTGCGCAAACGCCGTACCAAATCCATGTCGTTGCTGTTTTCCATGTTTTCGTCAAAGCCACCGAGGCTGAGCAAGGCATGTTTGCGGATAAGGATGGCACTGGGCACAAAAGAACGGTGTGCCTGGAGCAAAGCGGTTTTGAAAAAGGCCGGCAGTGTGGTGTTATCTGCACATTTAAAGAGCTGGTTGCAGGTCACGAAGCTGCAATAGGGGTTTTGTTTGAGGAGCAGCCATTGTTTTTCCAGTTTGTCTGGCGTCCATTCATCGTCCTGATCCAGGAAAGCGATCAATGCGCCGTTGGCAGCTTTAATGCCGGTGTTTCTTGCTGCGGCGACGCCTTTGTTTTTTTGCCGGATGAGTATGGCCTGCGGATAATTTTCGGTAAGCCAATCCGCTCCCCCGTCGGTAGAACCATCGTCTACAATAATGAGCTCCCAATGCTGGTAGCTTTGTTGGAGGACGCTTTTCAACGCTTGCTGCAGCAGTAGTTTTCCATTGTATAGTGGAATGATGATGCTGATAAGGGGATCTGGCTGTATACTCCGGAAATCTTTGATTTGAGGGAGCGCTTCGTCCTTTCCCGCCTTTCTTCTCCTTTGTAGCGACTGATGCAATACTTTTAGCATCTGTAAATCCTGGATGCTTTTGTGGACGGACATGTTGTTACCGTGGACATGGTACAAAAGCGTGGTATATTCGGTAATGAGGATGCCGGTATGGCTTTCGCGCAGGCGGAGCCACCAGTCTACATCTTCACTGTAAGTGAGCTTTTCATCAAAGTAAAAGCCCGTATCAAAGATGCTTTTGCGGAGTAGCAGTGCCCCAAGGTGGACATGGGTGATCCGTTGTTCTGCCTGGTCTTCGTACCGAATCTCAGGTGCGATGGCACCTTCCGCAACGATGTATTTTACTTTTCCGCCTACCAGACTAAGGTTGGGATCTTGAAAGTAGGGCAGCAGCAGACTGATTCTGTTGAGTGGCCATTCGTCATCTGCATCCAGAAAACTGATGAATTGGCCCTTTGCTGATTTAAGTCCAAGGTTCCTTGCCGCTGCGGGACCGGATTGTTTGGGGGTATGCAGCAGTTGGAGTTCCGGATATTTTAGCTTTAAGGCCTCCAGTGCGGGCAGGAAGCTGCTTTCGGAAGCATCGTTTACAAGCACAATAGAGAGCCTGCAGGATTTATTTATCAGTGCATCCTGCTGTAGAATGCTTTGAATGGCCCTTTCCAGTTCGGTGCCATTGTTATGGCTGGGTATAATGACGCTGATTTCAGGACAATTCATCTGTAAACTGCTGGAATGAAGTATAAAACTGTTGTGTTGCTGTACCGAGTTGCCATTGGTAGGCTGGCAGTGCATGAGACAGCCTGCTGAACTTTTGAAAGGCGATTTGACGGTGGTGCGGCAAGTGGTGCAGGGTTGTGGGTGCCATACCCATTAATGAACCCGCTGATGAAGCAGGCTGAAAAACGGAGTTTTCCTGTTGTGCGACCCGGGGAAGCAGAATGGCTTTTAAGCTTGCTTTGTTGAGCCAGGAAGCTGGGGCAAGCTCCCGCATGTTAAATATGGCTTTCTGGCTTTTGTAGTCCTGCGGATTGTGGATGGCCGTTGTCCAGTCGCTAAAGCGCGCCAGAAGATTGTCGGCCTCCACTTTGGCGGTCTGATAGAGTGCATGTACCACTGGTGTTGCTTCCAGTTCTACCCACACATAATCGTCGCCGAGGTATTGATAACCTGCACGCACCAAATTGAGGCAGGAGGTTGATTTGCCGGAGCCACTTGGTCCCGTGATGAGTACAGCGGTATGCTCATCTTTTGCGATGGCGCCGGCATGCACCAGTTGCGCGGGCAGGTCACGTGTCCAGAGATGAAATAAAGTGCGGAAAGAAAATGTAGCTTCCCACCAGGGCAGGTTTTCGGCCGATCTGGTCCAGTAGATGCCCGTTTTGAGCGCCCTGGAATAGAGAAATAATTGCTTTTGCCAGGGGAGGAAGAAAATCTGGTAATCTTCCTGGTCTATTGCCGTGGTATAGCCCTGGTTATTGAATGTCCAGGGTGGTGCCTTTAATTTAGCCGGCAGGTCTTTCTCTTCTGCATACCAGATGGTCAGTGCTGCTGCGGTATGTGTTGCAGGAACGAGCAGGTGAGCCAGCGAGAAGAGGAGTGTTTTTTGTAATACCGGAGAGGGCGTATTTAAATGTACCCTTCGTCCTGCCAGTAGCAGTTGATCGGTATGGTAGGTGGGTAAGTCAGAAAATAAAGAGAGCGCTTGCTGAAAATATTGAGCGGCATCCATAAGTGATTTACTGATCTGGCTTTACTGCCCAGCCTTCTTCATCCACATCATGGATAGGATCCAGCATCAGCAGGTCCTGCATATCGGCATAACGGTTAAATTTTGGGCTGGTGTATTCGCTTGCGGCTTGCCAGGTTTCATTTAAAGGAAAGGCATTTTCCTGCGCTTCTTTTACAATTTCATCGTTAAGCAATTGTGCCCAAACTTGTGTAAGTTCTTCCGTAGCGGTATTGGGATGGCTATGAAGTTGTGCAAGCGCACTGATGGCCTGTTGAGGTTGAAGAAAGGGCAAAGCCTGAAGTAAAGAAACGGCAGCACCTTGTACGCTATAATACAAGCCATTGTCTAAATTGGCAATCACGTATTCATTGTCAAAAATATCGGCTGCAAGTCGGGGATTCAGAATATACATTGTATTTCGCTTAGTTTTGCAAAAGTAGTAAAATTTTTTAACCTGCCGTTTTTGGTATATTGCGGTTCAATTGGCTTGTATGTGAAAAAAGTTTTGTGGTGCATATTGTTATGGTCCTGCCAGGCCAGACAAGAGGAAGTTTTTGTTTTTAAGGACTTTGATGTGCGGGTGCTGGCAGATCATTTGAGTAATCCATGGGAGCTGAGCTATGGGCCGGACCATTATTTGTGGCTCACCGCATCGAGGTCTTATGAAGTGCTGCGGATTGATCCTGTAACCGGGCGGAAGGAAGTATTGGCAGATTTGAGCAGGGAAAGAAATTTTCCGAGGTATGATAAGATTGATGATGAACAGGATGGGGGAAAGCCCTGGCCGCAGGGGGGATTGATGGGCATGGCGCTTCATCCCCTGCTCCTTAAGGGTAAACCTTATGTGTACCTGCATTACATACATAAATTTGAGGGCGCTGAAGCGAAGGGCAATGGCAAATCTGCTGGTCAGGGATTTAAATTTTTGTCGCGGATTGTGCGCTATGTTTACGATCGGCAGGACCGGAAATTGATTGATCCGGTAGTGCTTTGCGATACCATTCCTTCGAGTAATGACCATACCGGGGGGCGGCTATTGATTGCGGATTGTAAGGGAAAGCCTTATTTGTTTTGTAGTGTTGGTGATATGGGGGCAGGGCAATTTGCCAATGCGCAACGGCCTAATAAGGCACAGCGCATGGAAAGTTATGAAGGTAAAATTTTAAGATTTAACCTGGAAGCTGATCCGCATTTGCAGGGCAGCGACCAGTGGATCCCGGATGACAATCCTTTTAACGGGAGGAGAAAAAATGCGGTATGGACCATGGGGCACCGGAATGCACAGGGGCTTGCCGCCTTAAACATAGCTGGTAAAACCAGGATTTATGCTTGCGAGCATGGCCCTTATTCTGATGATGAACTCAATGTCATTGAAAAGGGTTGTAATTATGGACATCCCCTGATTGTTGGGTATGCCGATGGTAACTATAACGGGATGAAAGCATTTTTCTCAAACAATAAAACCTATGGCTGGAGCAGTTTGCCATTGATTAAGGATGAGCGCAGCAATGCCATAGCATTGGGTGAAAACTACCGGGATCCCTTAAAAAGCTTTCCGCTGGGGCACCCTGCTGAACTGGCGGGACTTTGTGCGCATATACGTTTAGGGAAACGTGTGCAGGAAGGGATTTCTGAGCAGCGGGCGAGCTGGAAGGCCTATGCACCATCGAGCCTGGAGGTGTATACAGCTGATGCGATACCGGGCTGGAAAAATTCCATATTGATGACCACGTTGAAAGGTGGACGGTTACTGCGGTTAAAACTGGATGACAAGGGGGAGCTGCTGGATGGAAAATTCAGTGAGTATGCCAAATCTGATGCCCGTTACAGAGACCTGGCGGTCTCCAACGATGGACTGAAATTGTATCTGGCACTGGATAGCATTGCTGTGACTTCTGAGCCTTCCAAATATTTTATGGAAGGGAAGCATTGCAAAGGCTGCATTCTGGAGTTGAGGTATAAAGGAGCAACTACGGTCTCGAGATGACAGTAGTGGGCGTCATCTCGAGCGAGCCTGGCAACGAGAGGTCTGTTCGCTAGAGAATGGCACAGGAAATTGAGATTATTGGCAATAATTTTTAGAGGCGTTTAGAATATGAGTTAGAAAACGGGCGGGCTTTTAAGCTATGTTATGGATTCGGGCTTTAAACGCTTGGCTTCTTATAATTATTTACGCTTTTTATGAATGGTAGCAGATAAATTACTTAAATTAGCTGCTTAAATAAATAGGTAAATCCGGGCATTTGTCCGGGGATTGAAAATTAACATTATGCAAACACGTTATTTATATCTGTTACGTTATATTTTGCCCATAACTGACGTTTTGATGTTGAACGCGGTATACTTTTTATCCTATTTTGTAACCAATTCTCTGGGTAAAACGGTTACTTATGAATTGCTGCAGCATTATGTGGTGGTTTGTAACCTGATCTGGCTGTTTAACGGTTTGCTTTTTGGTTTGTATTCTGAATATGGGGCTCGTAAACTGGAGCGGATTTACCGCGGTACCTGGCGGAGTACCCTGATGCATTTTGTATTGTTTTCTATCTACCTGATGTTTGATAAAAACGTTGATTTTTCAAGGACCTTTTTGGTGGTGTTTTATGTGCTGTTGACCGTTTTCTTTGTGATCAACCGTTTTCTGGGTACGGCCCTGCAGTTTATACTGGTGAAGAAGTTTAATGCCACTAAAAAGATTGCGGTGATGGGTAAAAATGCCACTGGTGTAAATTTAGGTGAGTATTTCAAAAAGCAAAGAAACGTTGATTTTTATGGTTTTCTGGATAGTGATCCTGCTTATTTTGCCCGAACGGGTGTGCCTTCTGAAGTAGCGATTTCGCAAATGGAGGCTGCAGCCAGCGATGGGGTGCAGGAATTATATGTGGCCATTGCGCCGGAAAAAATGTCTAAAATACATGCGCTGGTAAAGGAAGCGGATAAGCAATGCCTGCGCTTGAAATTTGTGCCTGATATTGCCGGGAGTTTAGCGGCGCCTTATACCATTAGTTATATGGGCGGGGAGTTCCCACTGATCACGCTCAGGAACGAACCCCTGGAAAATATGAGCGCCCGTTTTAAAAAGCGCGCTTTTGACCTGGTGTTTAGCAGTCTGGTCATTGTATTTATCCTGAGCTGGTTGTATCCGATTATCGCCATTATCATTAAATATCAGAGCAGAGGCCCCGTGTTGTTTAAGCAATTGCGGAGCGGAAGGAATGACGAGCCATTCTGGTGCCTCAAGTTCCGGAGTATGCGGATGAACAATGAGAGCAATAAAAAGCAGGCGACTAAAGATGACGACAGGGTTACGCCAATTGGCCGGTTTTTACGGAAGAGCAGTTTGGATGAATTGCCACAGTTTTTTAACGTATTTTGGGGAAGTATGAGCGTGGTAGGGCCAAGGCCTCATATGCTGAGCCATACCGAAGAATATAAAGCCATCATCAGTCAGTTTATGGTGCGCCATTTTATGAAGCCGGGTATTACCGGATGGGCACAGGTGAACGGTTATCGCGGGGAAACCAAGGAAGACAATGCGATGGAAAACCGCGTAAAGTACGACATCCATTATCTGGAAAACTGGACCGGGATGCTGGATGTAAAGATTATTTTTATGACCGTGATCCAGGTCATCAAGGGCGACGACAAGGCCTATTAAATTCTATTTTTAGCGAGGTAAACGAAATTTGTTTACGTATGTTGAACATTTTGTGTGTATTGCGTGTTTCTATGCTTAGAAAATAAACCGTAAATGCTTATTTTTGTTTAAAGCTTCTGTGTTGAGGATTTAGCACGGTATTGTTATAAATAACTTTCAAAATGTAATCTGCTATCCGTATTTAAAATTTCCGTTTACCTAATCCCTAAAAACATGAAAAAGTTACTAAAAGTACTGAGCTTCCTGGTCCTGACCGGATTCCTTTTTAACAGTTGTAAGAACCCTACTGATGATATTGAGTTGGTATTCGATGCCTCAGTGATCAATTATAAGACCGCCATTATGGTGGTGAGTTCTACAGGTGAAACCTTACCGCCGCTCGAGGTTACCTTAACAGGTGCGGATAAGGACAATATTTATGACTTTTCGGGTGTTAAATTGCCCTTTGCCCCAAGTGGCGTAGTAACCCTGGGTGTGCATTACGATCATGAGCCTACCGCCACAAGAAGTGTAAATTTTAATGTCATTTTAAAGGCGACAGGTTATCTGGATGCCAACATTCCTGTAAATATTGTAAATGGCCAGATGACGCAGCTGAAAAGGGTGGTTTTACAGAAAATAGGCGCCAGCACCCCTGTATCTACCTATGTAAGTTCTACTGCAGCGCTGACTGCAAATGCGACAACCGCTGTATTTAACATGAATACCGCTTCGAATACCAATGTTTCTACCATTACTTCGCTGAGCATTCCTGTAGGCACCCAGTTTAAAGGTGCAGATGGTTCCATATTGGAAGGACCTTCTTTGGTAAGCCAGGTATTTAATTACAAAACCAGCGAGCCCAGTACCCTGAGTATGTTTCCAGGGGGCGCCTTGAATGCATCAAGCGTATTGTTGCCTGCTGCGGCTACTGCGGGTCCTGCGTTTTTTTTGCCGGCTGCTTTTGCTTCGATCAAAATGTATGTGGGCAATAAAGAAGTGAAACAGTTTACCAAAGACATTGCGGTTAGCATACAACTGGATCCTGATTATAAAACCTTTAACGGGAGTACCTTAGTTGCAGGGAGCAGCATCCCGCTTTATAGTTATGATGTAGCTAAAGGCCAGTTTAAATTTGAGCAATTGGGTAAAGTGACTGCTGTGGGCGGAAAGTTAAACCTAAGTTTTAACACCAATCATTTAACGGTATTTGTAGTGGGCGAGGTGGAACCGACAGTGGAGTGTAAAGATGTGTATGTAAATGTTTCGGCCCCATGGATGCTTGACGGTACCCGACCGGTGAAAATGAATGTGAGCAGTACTGAGGGAGTATTGCTAAAAAGTATTGATGTGGTGGTGAGTAATGGTTTTCAGGCGGTTTTAAAAGGACTTCCTGATAATATTGCTTTAAAATATGCCATCCTGGATGGAGCGAATGCAACGGTATTGGCTTCTGGTGATTTGAATTCCCCTTGTGATGGACCTACGATAAATGTTGCACTAACAGCACCCCCGGTTGAACTGGAGAACATTACCCTGAAACTAAATGTGAAATGCCCGGGTAAGGGTACCATTCTGATTCCTAATTTTGACATTTACTATAAACCGGCGGGGAGCCCTGCTTCAAGTTACAACATTTTGGGAACTGCTGAGGATGGTTTAATTAAAACCACTTTGCTGAAAAAAGGACAGGCTTATGATTTTAAAGCTATATGGGGCAATTCGGTTAGGCAGGTGTTAAACCGTACCATTACGGAGCAGGACAATTCTGCTACGGTAGGGGATGGCGCCTTATCTGCTGACGACAATAGTTTGCTGATTGAAGCTTGTAAATAGGCTAATTTTTAGCTATTTCTGGTTAAAATATTTTACAAAGGCTACCAATTTGGTGGCCTTTGTGCTAAAATAAAGTTTTTAATTTGCTTTAAATGCTTGCTGTTGTTGTATGTTGCACATTTTTAGTTATTTATATGATTGTTTTTCTGAATATAGAGATATAAGTGCTTATATTTGTAACAATTACACTGCAATAAACTGTTAAATGAAACAGGATTGCAATAAAAAACCAATAAACTGTAATCTAAATTAAAAATCAATTATGAAAAGAAAATTACTGATGCTTACGCTAGCGGTAATCCTAATGTCTGCGGTAAAAATGAAAGCGCAGAATGGTTCTTCAACTGTGCTGAGTGCAACTGCAGGTACACAAGGTGTGGGTTTGGACCTGAAGTATTCCAAAAATCCGAAGTATGTGTTTAAAGCCGGAGCTAGTGTAGTGCCTATTAAAGCCAACGTGGTGACTAAAATTAGCAATGAGCCTACTGAAGTGGATGTGGATGGTGATTTTGCCAATGCCCATGTGATGTTTGACTGGCATCCTTTTGGAAACAGTGCGTCGTTTTCACGCAAAATTTTATTCAGCGCCGGTGGTGCCTATTGGTGGAAAAGAGGTGGGAAGGCCACCATTACCTACCAGGGTACCTTTAAATATGGCGATATCCTGATTCCAAGTGAGGATCTTGGTGAGCTCATTGGCGATGTAAAATGGAACAAAGTAACGCCTTACCTGGGTACAGGGATTGAGAGCGTAGTCAGTAAAAAGCGCTTTAGCCTTGGTTTTAACCTTGGGGTATATTACATGGGCAAACCTGAAGCTTCCCTTACCGGCACCAAATTGCTTGCTGCCAACAATGCCAGTTCTGCACAGTTCCAGAAAAACATGGACGATTACAGGTTTTTGCCTGTATTGCAGCTGAACCTGAATTTCCGTCTTTAATTTACCTAAGTTAATTCATAAAAACATGAAAAAAATATTTACGCTGCTGAGCGTTATGCTCTTTACAGGATTCTTTTTCAATAGCTGTAAGAATCCTACTGATGATATTGAGGTGTTGTTTGACGCTTCAGTGATCAATTATAAAGCCTCTATCATGGTGGTTGGTTCTACCGGTGAGACTTTACCTACTTCTTTAACTGTGACCTTAACTGGTGCGGATAAGGATTATATCTATGATTTTTCTGGTGATAAAACACCTTATGCGCCGGGTGGGATCATTACGCTGGGGGTACATTACAAACATGAGCCTACAGCCGCAAAAAGTGTAAACTTTAACGTGGTACTGAAAGCTACAGGGTATGAGGATGCGAATATTCCCATGAGTATTGTGAATGGTCAGCTGACCCAGCTTAAAAAAGTAGTTTTGCAAAAAACAGGAAATAGCACAACTGCTGCTACGTATGTAAGTGCAACGACCACTTTGACCGGGAACGCAACAACAGCTGTGATTCCATTAACTACGGCTACCAATGCGAATGTGCCGACGGTGACTTCTATCAGTATCCCGGCAGGTACTGAATTTAAAACTGCTACGGGCGCTGCATTGACAGGTACGGCCTTAACCAGTCAGATTTTTAACTATGACACCACTGATCCGGAAGCCTTAAAATTGTTCCCTGGTGGAGAACTAAGCGCGTCAAGTGTAATTTTGCCAGGAACAACTGTAGCGGCCCCTGCGTTCTTTTTGCCTGCAGGTTTTGCTTCCATTAAAATGTTTGTGGGTAGTACAGAGGTTAAATCATTTACTAAAGACATTTCTGTGAGCATAGAGCTGGATCCGAATTATAAATCATTTACTGGTGCTGCACTAACTGCCGGTACGGTGATCCCGATTTATAGTTATGACGTGGCTTCTGGTCAGTTTAAATATGAAAAAGATGGTACGGTAACTGCCAATGGGAATAAATTGGTGGTAACTTTTACCACTAACCACTTAACAGTTTATACCGTAGGTTATGTGAGCCCAACCTCTACTTGTAAGGATGTAAACATCAATGTATCGGCAGCATGGTTGAAAGATGCGAGCAGACCAGTTAAAGTAAAGTTATATACCACAAGTAATGTGTTGCTGGGCAGTACCGATATGGTAGTGAGCAATGGTTTCCAGGCTACTGTAAGAGGCTTACCTAACATCCCTTTAAAATACACCATCTTGGATATCGCCAATGATGCCATTTTGGCTTTTGGTGACCTGGCTTCTCCTTGTTCCGGGCCAACGGTAAATGTTACACTAACAGAACCTACTGTAGCTTTTGAAAACATTACGCTTAAACTGAACGTGAAATGTCCGGGTAAAGGAACGATTCTGATCCCTAATTTTGACATCTACTACAAAATAGCTGGAAGTTCTGCATTAAACTACAGCATTTTAGGTACGGCAAGTGATGGTTTACTGAAGACTACTTTGCTGACAAAAGGAACAGCTTATGATTTTAAAGCGGTTTGGGGTAATTCCGCAAAACAAGTTTTAAAACGTACCATTACAGAGCAAGATAATTCTGCCAGTGTGGGAGACGGTGCGTTATCCCCTGAGGACAATGGGCTGTTGATCCAGGCTTGTAAATAGACTGGATTTTTAATACCGTATTTCGGATACAATAAAGGCCACCCAATCGGTGGCCTTTATTGTATATTAAACCCAGATGTACATTTTTCTCTGGCAATTGTTGCAACGATATTTTCTAACCTTGAGCCAAAAAAATACATATTTCACAAAAGGATCCCGGGGCACCCTGGTGTCCAGGTAACCTGGTTTGCATTTAGGACATTTGTGGTAGACTTTCTGGACTTTTAACCAGCTATTCTCTGTGTGCGTTGTTTCCATTGCTGATTTCGTTTATGCTTTTTCTTTCCTTATTTTTTCCAGGCAGATTAACAGGGATGACACATGACAGCGCAAGACTTCTATGGTCAAATGTGCGAATTATAATTCACACATTTGGAATAAAGTATATAAATTCTATATTAATTAATTAATAACGCTTGTTGATTTCTTAATAATTACAGTACTAGCCCATTTTTTCAAATTTTACCCCTTTTTTTTTGCCATGGTGGCTATTATGGATCCCATTTCCATTTAATTCTTTAAATATCGTGAATATTTTTAAAAATGTACACATGATTTGTTATGTTTACAGGAAGAAATACTAGAGATTATCAATACTTCAATTATATGACTAAGATTACAAAAATTTGCTGCATTGGTGCAGGTTATGTAGGCGGACCCACCATGGCCATTATCGCTTTAAAATGCCCGCACATACAGGTGACTGTTGTGGATTTAAACGTGGCCAGAATTGAGGCCTGGAATGATCCTGATACCAATAACATTCCTGTTTATGAGCCAGGTTTGAGCGAAGTGGTCGCGGAAGCAAGGGGAAGAAACCTGTTTTTTTCTACTGAAGTGGACAAAGCCATAGATGAGGCGGAAATGATTTTTATTTCTGTAAATACGCCAACTAAAACCTACGGTGCAGGTAAAGGTATGGGCGCTGATTTGAAATACATTGAGCTATGTGCCCGCCAGATTGCAAGGGTATCTACCTCTGATAAAATTATTGTGGAGAAATCTACCCTTCCGGTAAGGACTGCTGAAGCCGTGCGTGATATTTTACACAATACGGGCAGTGGTGTTAAATTTGAAGTGCTTTCTAATCCTGAGTTTTTAGCGGAAGGTACGGCTGTAGAAGATTTATTTGCGCCAGACCGTGTATTGATTGGTGGTGACAGTACGGATACCGGAAAGGAAGCCATTGCTGCTTTGGTAGATGTGTATGCGAACTGGATTCCTAGAGAACGTATTTTGACCACCAATGTATGGTCTTCTGAGTTGAGTAAACTGGTTGCAAATGCTTACCTGGCCCAACGTATTTCTTCTATCAATGCCATTTCTGAACTTTGTGAGAAAACGGAAGCGGATGTAAATGAAGTTGCCCGGGCTATTGGTACGGACAGCAGGATTGGTTCTAAATTCTTAAAAGCTTCTGTTGGTTTTGGGGGTTCTTGTTTTCAAAAGGACATTTTAAACCTGGTCTATATTTCCCGTAGTTTTGGCTTACAGGAGGTTGCGGATTACTGGGAGCAGGTGATCATCATGAACGACCACCAGAAGAAACGTTTTGCGTTAAATATCATTAAAAATTTATACAATACCATTTCTGGTAAAAAGATTGCCTTTTTAGGCTGGGCTTTTAAAAAGGATACCAATGATACGCGTGAGTCTGCCGCGATTTATGTGGCTGATGAACTGCTGAACGAGCAGGCGAAAATCCGTGTGTATGATCCGAAGGTAACTGCTGGTCAGGTGTACGGTGATCTGGATTACCTGGAAACCCGTAAACCGGAGCAAAACCAGGAAGCGGTAAAGGTATTTGAGGATCCTTATCGTGCTTGTGAAAACGCACATGCGATTGCAGTACTGACTGAATGGGACGAATTTAAGGAGTATGACTGGCAGCGCATTTATGACAGCATGTTGAAACCGGCAAAGATTTTTGACGGCCGTAACTTGCTGGATGCGGATAAATTAAGGGCGATTGGCTTTAAGGTGCAGAGTATCGGAAGTTAGCGTTCGGGGATGTATTCGCAAGCTGCATCCGCTAGGCCTTCGGCAACCGGCGCTAGGCTTGCTCATACATCCCCTCACTTTACCAAAAAAAACCGCATTGCGCATATGCAAATAGCATAGAAGAGGTTGTATCTTTCAATTGCAGAAAGTACATTGAGTATACACAAATAGCATAGAGGTTGTGTCGTTTTTTTAACGATGCAACCTTTTTTATTTTACGATGGCTTCTAGTTTTTCTTTGAGGAGATTGGGAGAAAATGGTTTGGTCAGGTAGTCGTCCAGGTAGGTATAGCTGAAGGATTGCTGGATATCTACTTCGCTGGAAGCGGTGAGGGCGATGATTTTGATTTGGGAGATCCTGACATCTTCGACTTCCCGGATTAATTTAGCGGCTTCAAAGCCGTCCATCACGGGCATGTGGATGTCCATGAGTATGACATCAAATTCACCGGTTTTTGCTTTTTCGAGTGCTTCCAGTCCGTTGTGCACCTCGGTGTACCTGCAGTTCCATTGGTCCAGGATCCTTTTGAGCAGCATGATGTTGATGAGGTTGTCTTCTGCGATGAGGATATTGAGCTGACTGATGTCGATGATGGTTGGGCCAATTGGTACAGCGGCTACTGTGGGATGCTGGCTGCTGACAAAATCGTAGCGCAGATCAAATGTGAATGTTGAGCCCTTGTTTTCTTCGCTTTCCAGGATCAGGTTGCTGTCGTGCAGTTGCACCAATCGTTTTACAATGGCCAGGCCTAGCCCGGTGCCACCATAGCGTTTGGCGATGTTGTTATCGGCTTGCAAAAAAGGTTCGAAAATGATGGTCTGCTTATTTTTTGGGATGCCGATACCATTGTCGCTTACTTTAAAAGCCAGTAAAACGCTGTTTTGATCTTTGGTGATGGTTTTTACCGAGATTTCGACCTTCCCTTTTGCGTCGGTAAATTTGATGGCATTGGAGATGAGGTTATTTAAGATTTGCGTGAGCCGGGTTTGATCGCCGTTCAGCATCAGTGGGCATTGTTCATCTTCTGTATTGAGCAGCAGTGCTACGCCCTTTTGTTTGGCCTTGCTGTGGAAGGAGCCATAAATGTTCTGGAGTAACTGCTGCAAATTAAATTCGGACTTGCTGAGTACAATTTTATCGGCATTCAGCTTGCTGAAATCCAGGGTGTCATTGATGAGGGCCATTAAATTTTCTGCCGAGAAACGCAGGATGGCAAGGTGTTCTTCCTGGTCTTTGCGGGGATGCCCGGTACTTAGCAAATTGCTCATTCCTATGACCGCATGGAGCGGGGTGCGCAATTCGTGAGACATGGAGGAAAGGAAATTTGCCCGCATTTTTGTGGCTTGCTGCGCCTCGCTGAGGGCTTGCTGAAGCTGGATGTTGAGCTCGCGCTCTTTGATCTGGCTTTGGTAAAAAGATTTGAAAAACTCGTAATGCATCAATACCAGCAGGATGAAATTGCCGGTAAAAGCCACCAGGAAGCTTGGTCTTTGTGCCTGCAGGTTGGTAATGTACACTTCGCCGGGTGCTATGTTTGCGTATAAAAGACGGATAAATACAGGTACTACGGTGATGATGGCGTACCAGATGCCCCAGTTTTTACCCAAAATGTAAAAAGAGGCGGAAATAGTGATGAGGATAAGCTGAAAGGTGATCATGTTCATGCCATGTGAATAGAGCATGAGGTTAGACCACATGAAGAGACAAAGGGAAAGCAACAGCATGTGTCCTGATATTTTCCATTTGCCTTTGACCAGTAAGAGATAAAGCGCAAAACACAATGCCGCCAGAAGCGTACCTAAACGAGGGATAGCATGCGGGTTGAGTGGATTGTAAAATAAAATAACCAGTAATACGCTGCAGAGCAGGATCAGGAACAGCAGGCCAAAGGTTAGGATTTTAATCCTGGCTTTCATTAAGGGTACGGAGCTGTCTGATAAAAGTGCCTGATAGTTTAGTTGTATGGCCATTGCAAGCAAATTTAGGGAAAAACATCAGCTTTTAAAGTTTGACCGACAATAAATGCCCATAGGTGCAGCGGCATTTATTGTTTATTATTGTGGTGAAATAAAGTACCTTCGTTATTTACGACGTATTTATTATAGTTTGATCTGCAAATTTTATCGATTTTTAAGAATATGAATACAAATGGAGGAAATTTAGGCTAAATGCAGGGGATGGATGAGGTTAGGGCGAAAGAACTGCTGCAAAAAGTTGCGGCAGGGGATGAATATGCCTTTGCCCAGCTCTTTGATCTTTATAGGCCGAATATTTATTCGACAGCTTTGCGGCTTACGGGTGAGGTATTTATTGCGGAAGAAATTGCCCAGGATGCTTTTTTGAAGGTTTGGTTAAACAGATTGACTTTGCCTGATATCGTTAATTTTGATGGCTGGTTGTATACGATAGCAAAGAATTTGACTTTTAATGCCATTAAAGGCCTGCAACAAGAAAAGAAGAAGCGTTTGGAAATGGTTCAGGAATCACTTACCGCACACTATCCGCAAACCGATCATTTGGTACAGGAAAAGCAATTTAACGCCATTTTGGAACAAGCGATAGCGCGGCTGCCGCCAAAGCAAAAGCAAACTTATTTGCTGATTAAAAAGCAGGAGATGAAAAGGGAAGAGGTGGCTGCGGAGTTACAGGTATCTGCAGAAACCGTAAAATGGAACCTTGAGCAGGCCATGAAAAGTATCCGTGCATTTTGCCTGGTACACCTGGATGAGGTACCCAGAATTTTTATGTTGTATTATTTTACAAAATATTTTTAGTCCTTACCCCCCAAAGGTCGCCAGCTCTTGTCTATGTTGTTTTAAAAGCTAATAAAGGGAAAATTCCCATTTGAATTTGAGATGAATAAAGAAACGGGCAGACTACAGCAGTTGTACAAATTGAGCATGAATGAGGAGGCCTCGGCAGCGGAACTGCAGGAAATGGCCGATTTGCTGCTGATGCCTGAGCATAAGGTGCTGGCAGATGACTTGCTTTTTAATGCCTACATGGAGCCTAAAGATATTAAGGATGATGTAAGCTTAAGCACCAGGCTGGCCATTTTGCAGGCTATCTTTGCTGCCGACCGTTCTATGGCCACTCAACCTGTGGTTAAACAGTTCCCTTTCAAAATATGGATGGCCGCTGCAGTTTTACTGATTGCAGGTGCATTGGCCATTCTCGTTAATTCTTCGCGATTTAATGGTAATGCCAGCAAGTATAATGGTATAGCTGCAATAAATGATATTGATGCCGGAAAAAACGGGGCTACGCTTACGCTGGCAGACGGACGGAAAATAAGGCTTTCTGATGCGGTAACCGGAAAGCTGGCCACTGAGGCCGGCGTGAGCATTGTAAAAACCAGGGAGGGCCAACTGCAATATTCTGTGCTCCTGAACCAACAGGGCAAGGAGAAAGCTACCTTCAATACGCTTTCTACGGCCAGGGGAGAAATGTACCAGGTTGTGCTGCCAGATGGATCTAAAGTTTGGCTCAATGCATCATCTTCTTTAAAATATCCTTCTTCTTTTACATCGGTTAAGGAAAGAAGAGTGGAGCTTGTAGGAGAGGCGTATTTTGAAATTTCAAAAGTTTTTAGGAAAGGGCAGAAGGAAAGGCTACCCTTTATGGTGGTTACAAAAGGCCAGTCGGTAGAGGTACTGGGTACACATTTTAACATCAACAGCTATGCTGATGAGCCCAATACGAAAACGACTTTGCTGGAGGGCAGTATACGCGTCAATCCATCAGATGTGATATTAAAACCAGGCGAGCAGGCTGTGGTATCTAAAACGGGCGCTGTTAAAGTAGGGCTTACCGATTTGGAAGGCGTAATGGCCTGGAAAAATGGCGACTTTATATTTAGCCCTGGTGACGACCTGAAATCGGCCATGCGTAAAATAGCGAGATGGTACGATGTTGAGGTGATATACGATGCTTCTGCGCCCTTAGGCATGGAGCCACGGGGATGGATTTCAAGAAAGAATAAGCTCTCTGCTGTGTTAAGCAGAATAGAATCAACAGGAAAAGTTCATTTTAAAATTGAAGGAAGGAGGGTTACTGTAATGAGGTAAAACATACCAAATGCGGTAATGCGTAGAAAGAAGATCAGCAGTGCTTGGAACACTACTGATCTGGATTTGGCATTACGTTAATACATATTTAGAACACCTATCAACTTAAACCAAACAAACTTAGTGAAAAATTGCCATAAATAGCAATGGAAAGGTCTCTTGTCGGCCGCTAAGGATGTTTACAACTTAGACAAAAATGTATAAAATTTATACCAGGAAACCGGGTATAGCAGATCGTTATATCCATAAATTATGGATGATTATGCGCTTAACCACGATACTATTGATTGTAAGCTTACTACAGGTAAGTGCGGCGGGACTTGCACAAAAAGTTACTGTAGTAGCCAATAAAGCACCATTAGAAAATGTTTTAAGAACCATCCGTATGCAAAGCGGTTACGATATTTTTTATGATGGCAAAGATTTAGTGGGCAGCGCTCCGGTAAATATCTCGGTGCACGATGTGTCTGCAGAGCAAGCTATTATGCTGGCGCTGGAAAAACAAGCCTTAACTTATACCATAGAAGGAAATGTGGTGGTGATTACCCGTAAAGTCCCTTCGGTTTTAGAGCGGGTGGTAACTGCTTTTAGCCAGATGGAAGTGCAGGGAAGGGTGGTAGACGAGAAGGGAAATCCACTTTCCGGAGCCAATATATGGATATCTGGTTCAAACAGGGGCTACGGTACTGGTGAATCTGGTCGTTTTATACTTAGCGATATGACGGGCAATGAAACTTTGATTACTACCTATTTGGGCTATAAAACCGATACGCTAAAGTTAAGAGGACAAAAAAATGTGACCATTAGGATGCAGCCCATGGTGTCTGCATTGGCCGAGGTAGCGATTGCAGTAAATACGGGTTATCAGGAACTGGACAAACAAAGGGCTACTGGTTCATTTGGAAAACCGGATATGGAGGTTTTTAAAAACCGTACCGGAACACCTGATATTATAGGCCGGTTGGAAGGTTTGGTTCCAGGTCTGGTGGTTGTTCCGGGACCATCTGGTAAGACCGGTAGTTACATCACCAGTAGTTCGGGTACACAGAGAAGTTTAGTCCGTGGCAAAAGCACTGTGAATTTGCAGTCTGAGCCACTGTATGTGGTTAACGGGGTGCAGGTACGTGACCTCTCTAACTTCAATCCGGATGATGTAATGGACATTACCGTGCTTAAGGATGCCGCCGCATCATCCATTTACGGGGTTCAGGCCACCAATGGCGTAATTGTAATTACCACAAAAAAAGGTAATCCTTATAGTAGGATTAAAGTGAATTATAATGGCTATTTCAATTTCCAGAACCGGCCCAATTTTGCGAAGAGCCACATGCTGAGCAGCAGTCAGTATATCCAGGCGGCAAGGGAAACATTTGACGCAGCTGTTAATCCATTAATTTACATGAACGGATCGATCGTTGCACCACATGAATATATTTTGTACGATCAGGAAGCACACAAAAATGATCCTGCCTATGTAGCAAGAACCAATGCACAGCTGGACAGCCTGGGCAGGATAGACAACAAAAGTCAGATCCTGGATTTATGGTATCAAAATGCCGTTGTAATGAACCATACCTTATCCGCATCTGGTGGTGGGGATGCTTATAATTTTTATACTTCGCTATCTTATGCAGATAACCAAAGTACCACCAGGGGAACGAATAACAATAGTTACCGCGTGAATTTTAACCAGACTTTTAGTCCGGCCAGGCGTTTGAGAATTTCCCTGAATACTTCATTAGACAATACGCTGAGTAATTATGACAATTCTGCCAGCGTACCCAGTAGTTTTATTCCTTATCAGCTGTTTAAAGATGCCAATGGTAACAATATCAAACTGAATTATCTGAAAAGGTTATCGCCCGAGGTTGTTGCTGATTACGAAGCCAGAAGTGGGATTAACCTGGATTATAGTCCGGTGGACGAGCGGGAAGCAGGGTACAATAAAAGAAATGCACTGACCATAAATGTAACGGGTAATGTAAATTTGAACATTTGGAAAGGTTTCAGTTTTGACGGAACCTACGGCTACCAAAAAGGACTTGGGAAAGGAAATTCTTTTAAAGATATGAGGGATTATGACGCCCGGTATCAGGTGGTGAGTTTAACGATGCCTGCCACGGCTACCTCTCCAATTAAATACCTGTTGCCAATAACTGGTGGCCGTTACACAATAGATGATTATGAACAGCGCAACTGGACCTTGAGGAACCAATTGGTATATGCTGCAAATCCGAGATACGGAAGGGATAACTTAAGTGTACAGATTGGACAAGAGGTACTTGAAAATTTAGGTAAACGAACGAATTCATCTTTATTGGGCTATGACGAAGATCTGCAAACCTACACGCTGCTGGACTATGTTACTTTAAGAAATGGAGTAAGCGGCACGGTAACGGGTTACGGCGGTTTTTATGATACGCCTTACAGTGTAATGGAAGAACTTACCCGCAATACTTCTTTATTTGGTTTGTTCAATTATACTTTTAACGGAAAGTATAGCCTGGATGCGAGCTGGAGAAAGGACAAAAGCAACTTATTTGGCTCCGAACACTCGATGCAACGAAAACCAACCTACAGTGTTGGTGCCAAATGGCAGTTGAAAAGGGAGGAATTTTTACAGGGTATAAACTGGCTGAATGATTTGGGTTTAAGGGCAACCTATGGGATTACCGGAAACTCGCCGTATGTAGGCGCATCTTCGCAATTTGATATATTGGGTAGCAGCAATGATGCGGTAACGGGTGCATCACTTTATCTGGCTATACCTGCCAATGATAAACTAAGTTTCGAAAAAACGCGTACCACTAATATAGGCCTGGATTTTAGTTTATTTAAAAACCGGATTGGAGGTTCTGTAGATATATATGATAAAAAAACCACAGATCTGCTGGGCTCTTACCGGACTAATCCGCTTACTGGAACCAGCAGTACGACAGGTAACCTGGGTAATTTAAATAACAAAGGGATTGAGTTGAGTTTACGGACGGAAAATATTCAGACCCGTAATTTTAACTGGTCGACTAATTTTGTATTCAGCTTCAATAAAAATAAACTGATTTCTTATGTTGAACCACAGCCTTACATGTTGACAGGTGATGGCAGGTTGTATGCTCAAAGTGTTGTAGGCTATGAAACAGGGGCATTATTTGCGTACAGATTTGCGGGGCTGGATAACATGGGCGACCCCCAAATTCAGCTGGCCGATGGTACCATAACCAAATCGAACGAGCAAGGAACTGTGATGGCAGATGATTTATTGTACATGGGCACCACCGCACCAAAATTTAATGGTGGATTGAGCAATACTTTCCGGTACAAAAACCTTTCCATTGCCGCTAATATGGTCTATAGTCTTGGACATGTAATGCGGCGACCTGCATATATGACATTTGATGGCAGACTTACTGCAGAGGGTTTTTCCGGTAACTTACCGCAGGAATTTATGCAGCGCTGGAAAAAGCCAGGGGATGAAGCTTTTACCAATATTCCATCTTTTGTAGCCGGGTATGATGGTTATAGCCGTAGAAGTACCCAGTATTACACACAGGCAGACATCAATGTTATTGACGCATCTTATATCAAACTTAGGGATGTGACCCTTTCTTATAGTTTTGCTACATCCATATTGCGGCTGATTAGGGTAGAAGCTGTAAACGTATTTGTGCAAACCGGTAATTTTATGATCTGGAAAGCAAATAAGAATGGCATAGACCCTGAAGCTGCCTATGATTACATTGCCGGACGTGCAGGCAGGACTTTTAGTATTGGAGCCAGTGTTACATTTTAATAAACAGAAAGAGATGAACAGATTTAACTATTATATACTTTTTGCTGCGTTATTGGTGGGTAGCCTAACGGGTTGCAAAAAAGATTTCCTAAGCGTTGTGCCCAAAGGAAAGCAAGTGGCTAAAGTTACAGCCGATTACGATTTACTGATGAATGGTACCGATCTTTACGTTAACAGTTATGCTGGTGGCTGGCAGGCCCAGGCTTTGATGGGAGATGATGTAGCGGCAGAGGGTACTTTGTTTAGCAAGGCTACCTCAATTTCACAAAAAACATTTCGCTGGGACAATGACATTTACCTTTCCAGCGAGAACCCGTTTGCCTTGCAGTCATTTTTGGAAGACATTTATCTGTTAAATAAGGTGATTAATGAAGTAATGGCTTCTCCGGGCGGTACCGAGGCCCAAAAGAAATCAATTTTGGGGGAAGCGCTTGCCTGCAGGGCCTGGATCTATTTTCAGCTGATTAATGTGTATGGTAAGCCTTACGAGGCCGGTACTGCAGCTGCAGATCCTGGTTTTCCTATTATCAAAACAGCAGACATTACCGAAACTGGCTTTAAGCGCAACACTATACAGGAAGTATATGATTTTATCGTCAGCGATTTTACAACGGCAATTGCAGATTTGCCGATCCAGAATAAATTTCCAACGCGTTTTTCAAAACCGGCAGCAGAAGGCGTACTGGGAAAAGTATACCTGTTTATGCACCGGAATACAGATGCTCTGGGCATGTTCAACGCTGCATTTACGCATATGGCAGCGCAGCCGGTGCCGGCAAGGTTGTACGATTACAATGTAGAGTTTGGTCCTGGTGGTAAGTTTATGCCGATTGGGTTTGCCGGGCCAAATAATGCACCTGGTCAAAATACGAACGATTTTACAGAAGGCATCCTAACAAGGATCAATTATAACGGGCCATATAGTGGAAATGGTCTACAGAATGAGTTTATTGTCCTTTCTCCGAAAGCTGTAGATTTATTTGAACCGTTAGATTTGCGCTTGAATTTTTATGCTCCTTTTATTACTTCAACGATGCAACCCAATCCGTCGGGCAGGTTATCTAAGTATGCTGTTAGGTACAGTAGAATTGGCTTGGAACTACCCGATTTATACTTGCTTAGGGCTGAAGTTAAAGCGCGCTTAGCTGATCTTTCTGGTGCAAAAGCTGATGTTGAGGCCTTGCGGAACAAAAGGATGCTGGATGGTACGGTGCCTGCTGTGGTAGCGGCTGATAAAATGGCCTTGCTCAATTTTATCCTTGATGAAAGGGTGAGGGAATTTGCAGCCGAAGGCTATCGTTGGTTTGACATGAGGAGGTTGTACGTAGACCCGCTTTTTACTAAACCGACCTATACTCATATTTTGTACAATGATGCAGTACCGAATACGACAAACATCAGCACTTTTACCTTACGCCCGGAGCGTTTAACCATGAAGATTCCACCTTACATCATGGATTCAAATCCACAGTTTACAAATAATCCATAACTGAAGCAACCTATACTATTATCCTAACTGCTGCATGTAATGTGTAGCAGAAGGGAATATTACAACCTTAAAAAATAAAACATTGGAAAAAAGCATCATTAAAATCGAACATTTATCTCATAAGTACAGTGCCTCCTGGGCCATACGTGATATAAATATGGAAATTAACCACAGTGGTATTGTGGGTTTACTGGGCTCTAACGGGGCTGGAAAATCCACCACCATGAACATTCTTTGCGGTGTGCTGAGCCAAACCGAAGGCGAAGTATACATTAACGGGATTAATGTAAGGGAGCAGCCTGAACTGGCTAAACAGCAAATCGGTTTTTTGCCGCAAAATGCACCCTTGTATACTGACCTTACTGTAGACGAGTACCTGATTTACTGTGCGGAACTTAGGCGAATGCCGGATGACCAGATCAAAGCCGCCTTGGAGGAAGCTAAAGAACGTTGCGGGATTAGCCATTTTAGCAGCAGGTTAATTGGTAACCTTTCTGGCGGTTACAGACAGCGTGTGGGCATAGCCCAGGCCATTATTCACCATCCAAAAGTGGTGGTGCTGGATGAGCCTACTAATGGGTTGGATCCTAACCAGATTACGGAAGTAAGGGCATTAATTAAAGAAATTGCCACGGATAGGCTGGTGATTTTTTCTTCGCATATTTTATCAGAAGTGCAGGTGCTTTGTAAAGACATCAAAATGATTGAGGGTGGGCGAATTGTATTTGAGGATACGATGGATGCTTTTAACAATTATGTTGAGCCGCATAGTGCTCTAATGTTGATGGAAAATCCTCCTGTGGAAGCTGAGTTTTTAAAGATTGAAGGCGTGGATCGCGTAGATTTTTTAACAGAAAGACAGGTGCGGGTATATTTTAATGGCAGCCAGGAAATTTCTGAGCGGCTCATTTCAACTAGTGTACACAATGGATGGCGCTTGAAAGAAATTAACCTGGATAAAACCGCATTAGATGAAGTATTTAAACAATTGTCAACCAAATCCTCATAAAGCGTAATGAAACCATCATGATCTTTCAAAATCTCACAGTGGAATGATTAAGATCATGATCGCTTCATCACCAATAAAAATAAATTATAAACTGATGAAAATCATATTTAAAATAGCAAAAACAGAGTTAAAAAACCTTTTTTACTCGCCAATCCCCTGGTTTCTGATGATCGCTTTTATGGTTACCTGTGCAATTGTATACATGGATATGGTAGACAGTACGGCCCAGAGCCAGGAAATAGGCGGACCGGGACTGGAATATATGAGAGACCTAACCAGCAGAGTTTTTACTGGAAGAGGTGGCCTTTTTAACAAGGTGATGCAAAATTTGTATCTTTTTATGCCCTTACTCACCATGGGGCTGATTAGCCGGGAAATAAATGCAGGCACCATTAAACTACTGTATTCTTCGCCAGTGAAAATCCGCGACATTGTATTCGGAAAATACCTGGCCATGATGGTTTACAGTTTGATTCTTGTGGCTATAGTCAGCATTTTTATGGTAGCGGGTTATTTTCATATTGTTGAACTGGATTCGGGAATGTTGTGGTCCAGTGCCCTTGGCTTGTATTTATTGTTGTGCGCCTATGCTGCCATAGGCATGTTTATGTCTAGCTTAACTACCTACCAGGTTGTGGCTGCCATTAGTACGTTTATGATGATTGGTGTATTAAGTTATATTGGTGAAATGTGGCAGGAAATAGATTTTGTACGTGATCTTGCCTATTTTCTTTCTTTGTCTGGCCGTACAGGGCATATGCTCAACGGGCTGCTGACCACCAAAGACATCATTTATTTTATTGTTATTGTATACATCTTTTTAGGTCTTACCATTTTTAAACTTACTGCCGGCCGGGAGTCTAAACCTTTTGCGGTGAAGGCAGGGAGATATGCCTTTATAGTAATCTCTGCCCTGGCTATTGGGTACATTAGCTCCAGACCTGCCATGACAGGTTATGTAGATACCACCAGGAACCAAAAAATGACACTGACAGTGAATGCGCAGAAAATTATTAAACAGCTGGGTGATGACGAACTGGAGATTACGCAATACAACAACTTACTGGATAATTTTAACTGGCTTGGTTTTCCGGCGCAACGTAACAACTACCTGAGCGTATGGGAACCCTATACCAGGTTTAAACCAGGGATTAGTTTTAAATATGTAAGCTACTACGATACGGTATACAATACTGGTGGGATGGGTGTGCAAATGGGTTTTCCTGAAGGCAAAACGATGAAACAAAAGGCAGAGATCCAAGCCAAGAACTATAGGGTAGACCTGGGCATGTTTAAATCTCCTGCCGAAATCCATAAAATCATTAACCTTACACCAGAGCGTAACCGTTTTGTAATGCAGTTGAAATATAAAGGCAAAACGACCTTCCTTCGTGTTTTTGACGACATGGAAATGTTTCCGGGCGAAGCGGAGGTTTCAGCGGCATTTAAAAGGTTAATGTCTGCAAAGCTGCCTAAAATTGCATTCTTAAAAGGAAACCTTGAGCGTGACATTACAAAAAACAGTGAGCGTGACTATTTGGTGCTGGCCAACATGAGTACCTTTCGTAATTCATTAATTAACCAGGGATTTGACACAGATACACTGTCGCTCGAAACTCAAAATATCCCGGCTGATATCTCTGCAATTGTAATTGCCGATCCAAAAACTGCGCTGAGTGGAATTACCTTGGCAAAGATTGAAGCTTTTATAGCGCAGGGAGGCAATTTGCTGATTAATGGCGAACCGGGTAAGCAGGACATCTTAAATCCATTGCTGGCGAAACTGGGTGTTCAATTGATGCCAGGTGCTATTGTACAGCCTGAGAAAGAGCTGCCACAGCATTTAGCACAGAATGAAATAACGGCTTTTGCTGGTGGATTTACCAAAAACCTGGCTAAAAGCAGGACTGACAGTACGGTGGTAACGATGCCGGGTGCCACAGGGATTAACTACAGCACTACCGGCCCCTTTAAAGTAACCCCATTGCTGCAAACTAACGAAAAGAAAAGCTGGCTTAAAAAGAACAAATATGTGCTGGACTCTGCCACAGTAGAATTTTCTGCTGCTGAAGGAGACATCAGGAAATCTTTTGCTACGGCGGTAGCCTTAACAAGGACGATAAATGGGAAAGAACAAAGAATAGTAGTATCTGGTGATGCAGATTTTATGAGCACGGCAGAATTAAAACGATATGGAGTTAAAAATTGTAATTTTATTTATAATACAGCTTTGTTTAGCTGGTTAAGTAATGGCGAGTTTCCTATTGATACTTCCAGGCCCGACTCAAAAGATAAACGTATGAAAGTGTCTACTGAGCAGCTGAAGTTCCAAAAGATTATCTTTATCTGGGTGCTGCCTGCACTAATCCTTGCCTTTGCTGCGGTTTTATTAGTGAGACGTAAAAGAAAATAATATATGTTATTTACCACCGACCAGCAGACGCTGGAAGATTTGAATATTTTTGGTAAGCATGGAAGTGAATCCATTTATGCCATCTATAACCGCAGCAGTACCCGTGGCGGGGCTGCGCTTTTGGAAGAAATGTTCAGGTATCCTTTGTCGGATGAAAGCGCCATTAACCGGCGAAGTGGTATTATCCAGTACTTTGCGGGCATAGGCCTGGATTTTCCCTTACAAAGCAGTCATTTTGATGCAATTGAACCTTATCTGGAAAATACCGATGAGCGAACCAAGCTTGAGGCAGGAGATCAATCTGTAACAAGGAGGTTAACCAACCTGATTGCTGTAGACGCTGATACTTCGGCGATACATAAAGGGGTAACAACGTTAGTAGATTTGTTGAAAAGCCTGCATACTTTTCTGCTTTCATTGCAGGTAGAAAAGGGGAATCCCTGGCATGCCGACAGCACTATTATGGCCGGAATTCTTGCTGCGCCATCTTTTAGCGCAATTTTGCAAGGGGGGGCTGGCAAATTATCTCATGCAGAGCTGGCTGAATATGATGTGCTTTTCCGTTTCAGGCAGCGGGAAGACATCCTGAAGCTGCTGCGCCATGTTTATTTTTTGGATGTTTATTGTGCGGTGGCAAAAGTTGCCGGATCACGAGGA